>NZ_JBEZVJ010000029.1:0-108835 GCF_040636935.1 Streptomyces sp. NPDC032940
GGCCGCTCCCGCGCCCTGCTCGGCGGTGACTTCTACGACGTGGTCCGCACCCCGGACGGCACCGTGCACGCCGCCCGGCCCGCCTGGCGGCGCACCCGTCCGCGGCCGTAGCGCGGGACCGTCGGTCCGGTACCACGGCCGCGGGGGCGGACGGACTAGGCGGGCAGGGGTGCGCGGCTGACGCGGATCTTCGACTGGCCGTGCGGCCGCTTCTCCCAGTCCTCCATGAACCGCGCGTGCAGACCGTGCCTGCGGGCCAGCCGGAGCAGGGTCTCGGTGCGGTAGTAGTAGTCCTCGCCCAGCACCTGGTGTTCGGTGCCCTCGGTCCGGTCGAAGGTGAAGTCGAAGAACCCGGTGCCGGTCAGGACCCGGCCCACGTGCGCGAGGCACTCCTCGATGACGTGCAGCGGCGAGTGCGAGAAGACGCTGTGGGCGTGGACGACGTCGAAGTGGTCGTCGGGCAGGAAGTCCAGTGTGAGGTCGCCGGTGATGGTCAGGTGGGGCAGCTTCCCCTGGAGGCCGCGCTCGGTGAGCGTCCTCTTGGCGGCGATCAGGATGTCCGGCGAGATGTCGATGCCGTAGTAGTTGCCGCTGTCGAGGTGGTCGATGAAGCGCCAGCCGCCGCGCAGATTGCCGCAGCCGATGTCGAGCATGCGGTGTTCGGGGCGCAGCCCGTGCTCGAGCAGGTAGTCGAACTGCATCTGCCCGAGCGCCAGCCAGCGGTCGTGGGTCCGGCTGCCGACCGCGGCCTCCGGGTTGCGGCGGGTGTCGGACGCCATCACCGCCCGGTAGTAGCCGACGTGGTCGGGGTGCTTGAGCCGCAGCCACGCGTCACGGCCGGCCCGGCGGACGTAGGGCGCGACGCGCTCGGGATGGCGCAGCGCGTAGCCCACCTTGTGGGTGAGCGCGGCGCGGTTGCTGCGCAGTTTCTTGGGGGACTTGGCGTCCTTGGGCATGACGGATCGACCTCCGTACGAGGTGGGGGACGGGGAAGACGGGGCGCCGGGGTCCGGGTCAGACCCGGCGGCGCAGCAGCAGGACCACGGCGACGGTGAGCCCGAGGGCGAGGCCGCCGAGGAGGGCCGTGTCGATCCACTGGAACGTCCAGTAGTCGCCGGCCGGGTTGGCCTCGTAGAAGCGGGCCGCATAGCCGTGCTCGGCCATGCAACGGCGCAGCTCGCCGCCGGACGGGAAGGGACAGTTCAGCACGTCCTCACGGCCGCCGGACGCGGTGACGAGACCGTAGTGCCCGGTGGACCACTTCTCACCCATGGCCGGCTTGGGCTGCCAGCCGGAGCTGACGTACCGCTCGGGCGGCACCAGCAGCCGCGCCCGGTGCGTCCACTGCACCAGGACCGCCACCGCCGACGTGACGAGCAGCGTCCACGCCATCGCGGACAGCACCCGGCGGGTGAGCAGCCCGGCCAGCGTCCCGGCGGCGAGACCGAACAGCGCGGCGGCGACCGTGCTGGGGCCGGAGCCGGTCAGGGCGGTGGCCTCGTACCAGAAGACGCCGTAGCTGCGGTTGGCGGCCGGGTCCCACCACCAGCGGAACAGCAGGGCCAGGGCGCCGGAGAGGGCCACGGTGCAGACCGCCGCCAGCGCGAACCGGGAGGCGAACCACTGGGCCCGGCTCACCCCCTGCGACAGGACCAGCCGGTGGGTGCCCAGCTCCCGGTCCCGCCCCAGCAGCGGCGCTCCCCAGAACATGCCGATCAGCACGGGCAGGGCGATGTTGAGCGCCCCGAGGAGCTTCAGCGGTTCGACGTCCAGGAACCGGGGGAGTCCGTCGTCCGGGCCGCTGCAGTACAGCGGCCCGGGGTCGCAGTGGTCGAACACGCCGCTGTGCAGGTCGTCGAGCATGCCCGAGCGGAAGTACGCGGCGAGCGCCGCCGCGGCCACCAGGACGGCGGCACCGCAGACCACCAGCACCCGCTGCTGACGCCACGCCAGCCACAACGAGCCCTTCACGCCGCCTCCTTCGCGTCCTCGGCCGTGCCCTGCGCGCCGGACCGCAGATGGCCGAGGAGTATCTCCTCCAGGCCGGGGTGCTCGACGCACCAGTCACCGCCGAGCGGTCCCTGCCGCCGGACCAGGGCGGTCAGCTGCCGTCCGTGTGCCCGGCGGTGCACGACGGTGTGCCCGTCCAGCGCGGACTCCTCGTCGATGTGTCCGGTGAGCAGGGCGTGGCCCTCGCGGAGCACGTCGGCGTCCTCGCTCAGCGCGACCCGTCCGGCCCGCAGCAGCACCACCCAGTCGCAGGTCTGCTCCAGGTCGGGCAGGACGTGCGAGGAGAGCACGATGCTCACCTCGCGCTCGGCCGCCTCGGCCATCAGCGTCGCCATGATCTCGCCGCGCACCACGGGGTCGAGGTCGGCGAGCGGCTCGTCGAGGAGCAGCAGTTCGGGCCGCTTGCCGAGGGCGAGCGCGAGCGCCACCCGGGTGCGCTGCCCGGGCGACAGCTCGCCCACCCGCGCCGCGAGGGCGATGCCGCCCTCGCGGACGGCCCGTTCGGCGGCCGGGGCGTCCCACACGTGGTTCAGCCTGGCGCCCATGCGCAGCGTGTCGGCCACCGTGAAGCGGGGGTAGAGCGGCTTGTCCTGGGTCACCAGGGCGACCCGGGCGCGTGCCCCGGCGGTGTCCGGGGCCGTACCCAGCGCCCGGATCGCGCCCCGGGTGGGGCGCAGCAGCCCGCCGGCCAGGTGCAGCAGCGTGCTCTTGCCCGCGCCGTTGCGTCCGACCAGGGCGGTGATTCGGCCGCGGGGCACCGTGAAGCCACAGTCCCGCAGGGCCCAGCCGCCGCGCGCCCGGTAACGGAACCCGAGGTCCGTGGCGCTCAGCGCGGCGGGCTCGTCAGGCCCGGTCATGCGTCCTCCTCCTGCTCTTGCTCATGCTCTTGTCGGTGTTCGTGTTCATCGAGCGCCGCCGTGACGAGTGCCATCACGTCGTCGCGTTCCAGCCCGGCCGAACGGGCTCGTGCCACCCACTCGGTGAGCTCTGCACGCAGCGGCGAGTCGTCCTCCGCGCCGGGCCGCGCCAGCGACCGCGTCACGAAGGTCCCGAGCCCGCGCCGCGACTGCACCAGTCCGGCCTGCTCCATGTCCCGGTAGGCCCGGAAGACGGTGTTGGGGTTGATGGCGGTGGCGGCGACGACCTCCCTGGCCGTCGGGAGCTTGTCCCCGACCCGCAGCACACCCATCCGGAGTGCCTGTTCGGTCTGCCGCACGATCTGTATGTAGGCCGGAATGCCGCTCTGCCGATCGATCCGGTACTCGACCACGTCACCTTCCATGCTTTCATTAATTCATTAGTAGAATCATGATCAGATCGGGGGCGGATGTCAACAGGGGAGGTGCGAGGAGCGGGGGTGGCGCGGGGGTGCGCCAGGTGTCTTGGACCGACAGTCCAGAGCTGGACGTGTAGTCTCAGGGCTCGGCTGGACCGAGTGGGGGGAGGCCCTGGATGAACGCACCGTCCACGGACGCCGAACGGAACGCCGTGCTGGCCGCGTTGCGCCCCGTGGTGGAAGGCATCGCGGCGACGTTCGGCCCGCTCTGCGAAGTCGTGCTGCACGACTACCGGCACCCCGACCGGTCGGTCGTCGCCGTCGCCGGCTCACTGACCGGACGGACGGTGGGCGGGGCGATGAGCGAGATCGGCATGCGCGTGCGGGCCCGTGGCGACGAGGCGCGGGACGAGCTGAACTACGTCACGCGCACCGGCGACGGCACCCTGCTGAAGTCCTCCACGATGGTCCTGCGCGACTCCACGGGGGCCGTGTTCGGTGCCCTGTGCGTCAACCTGGACGTGACGGCCGTCGACCGGGCCCACGCCCTCCTCGGTGCCCTGGCCGGCACCGCCGGCCTCCCCGCCGACCCGCCGGTGACCACGTTCGGCGACGACATCGACGCCGTGGTCGACGCCATCGTGGACGCCCACCCGCTGCGCCGGGACCGGAACTGGTCGGCGCTGGACCGCGCCCAGCGCCTCGAACTCTTCCGCGACCTGGACGGGCGCGGGGTGTTCGCCGTGCGCCGCTCGGTCGAGCAGGTCGCCGCCCGGCTCGGCATCTCCCGGGCCTCCGCCTACAACTACCTCTCCCAGGCCCGCTCCACGGCCGGCCCCGCCGCCGGCACCGACCCCGCTGGAGGACACGCGTGACGACCACGACCCCGCCGGTCACCCTCGACGACGTCCGCTCCGCAGCCGCCCGGCTCAAGGGCGTCGCCCACCGCACCCCCGTGCTGCGCTCGCGCACGCTGGACGCCCTCGTCGGCGCCGAGGTCCATCTCAAGTGCGAGAACTTCCAGCGCGTGGGCGCCTTCAAGTTCCGCGGCGCGTACAACGCGGCCTCCCGCCTCACCCCCGAGGAGCGGGCCCGGGGCATCGCCGCCTACTCGTCCGGGAACCACGCGCAGGCCGTCGCCCTCGCCGCCCGTGAGCTCGGCACCACCGCCGTCATCGTCATGCCCGAGGACGCCCCGCCGTCCAAGCGGGCGGCCACGGAGGGCTACGGCGCCGAGATCGTCACCTACGACCGCTACACCGGCGACCGCGTCGCGATCGCCGAGGCCCTCGCCGCCGAGCGCGGCCTCACCCTGATCCCGCCCTACGAACACCCGCACGTCATCGCCGGACAGGGCACCGCCGCCCTCGAACTGATCGAGGAGACCGGGGAGCTGGACGCCCTGGTCGTCCCGGTCGGCGGCGGCGGACTGATCGCCGGCAGCGCCACCGCGATCAAGGGCCCGGGCGCCGGCACCCGGGTGCTCGGCGTCGAACCGGAGGCCGGCGACGACACCAAGCGCTCCCTGGAGGCCGGCCGGCGCGTCGCCGTCCCCGTGCCGCACACCATCGCCGACGGCCAGGCCCTGCACACCCCCGGCGAGCTGACGTTCTCCCTCAACCGGCGGCTCGTCGACGGGATCGTGCTGGTCTCCGACGACGAGATCCGGGACGCCATGCGGTTCGCGTTCGAGCGGCTGAAGATCGTCCTGGAACCGAGCGGCGCCACCCCGCTGGCCGCCCTGCTCACCGGCCGCGCCGGGCCCCCGCCCCGCCGGGTCGGCGCGATCCTCTCCGGCGGCAACGTCGACGCCGAACGCTTCGCCCGACTCTGCGGCACCGGCGGCTGAACCCCGGCGTCCCCCGGATGGCGCCTGCGACTTGACAGGCGGACGATGGAGTGCGGGGGCAGGGAAAGGAGGAGCGTCATGTTCGAGGCCAAGACGCTCGACAAGCCGGACGAGCGGCGCGATTTCCCCCGGGGGCACCTCGAGGCCGTGCACATGGAAGGGCTCGACTTCGCCGTCGCCACCTTCGAACCGGGCTGGCGCTGGTCGGAGTCCGTGGCACCCATCGCGGGCACCGACAGCTGCATGATCCACCACAACTGCTACGTGGTGCAGGGACGGATGTGCGTCCGCATGGACGAGGACGGCGCCGAGAGCGAGGTGGGTCCCGGCGACGTCTTCGTCTGCTCGCCCGGGCACGATGCCTGGGTCGTCGGCGACGAGCAGTGCGTGGTGTACGACTTCGCCGGGGCCATGGCGAAGGAGTACGCCAAGGCCGACTGACCGGGGACTTGACCCTGCGCGTCACACCGGCAGCAGCCGGGTCACCAGGGCGCCGAGCTGGCGGGCGTTGCGGCACTCGTGCATCTCCACCAGCTCGGCGTACTCGGGTGCCGCGGAGTCGCCGGTGCCCCAGCGGGAGCGCTGCTCGGGGTTGAGCCAGTACACCCTGCGGGCCCGCCCGGCGATCTCCCGCACGGCGGCGAGATTGGGGTCGCCCATGTTGGTCCGGGCGTCCCCCAGCACGAACACGGTCGTGCGCGGGCCCACCGCGTCGCCGTAGCGCTCCGCGAACTCGCCGAGGGCGACCCCGTAGTCGCTGCTGCCGTGCCAGGCGGTGAGCGTCGCCTCCTCGTCGATGCGGGCGCCGAGCCTCTCCGGGTCGGCGGCGCCGTGCACGAGCAGCCCGGTCACCTCGTCGACCCGGTTGACGAACGCGAAGACCCGCACCTTGCTGAACTGGTCGTGCAGCGCCTGCACCAGCAGCATCGTGAAGTCCGAGAATCCCGCCACCGACCCCGACACATCGCACAGCAGCACCAGTTCGGGCCGCGCCGGACGCCGTCTGCGCAGGACCGGCCGCATCGGCACCCCGCCCGTGGACAGCGAGCCGCGCAGGGTGCGCCGCAGGTCGATGCTGCCGCGGGAGGCCCGCCGCCGACGGGCCGCGAGCCGGGTGGCGAGCTTGCGGGCCAGCGGCTGCACGGTCCGGCGCAGCTCCGCCAGCCGGTCCTTGCCGAGGAGCAGGAAGTCGACGCGGTCGGGGGTCGTGGCCACCGCCCGCCGGGCGATCTCGTCCCGGCCGCGCCGCTCGGCGACCCGGCGCCGTGCCTCCGACGCCACCATCCGCCGGAACTCCTCGATCCGGCGCCGGATCTCGTCCTCCAGCAGCCGGTCGGTGAAGTCCGGGGCGCCGTCGCGCGCCCGGATGCCGTCGCGGACCCGGGCGAGCAGGGTCTGCGGCCGCAGCCGGTCGAGCGTCTGATGCGAGGACCAGCCGTCCGAGCCGCTGGAAGGGCCCGAAGGAGAGCCGGAAGAGCCCGGGGCTCCGGGGGAGCCGTACCGGCCGAAGCCCTCGACCGCCTCCGCGGCCAGCCGCTCCAGCAGCGCCCGGTCGCCGGCCGCGAGCGCGGCGGCGATCCGGTCCCTCAGCTCTTCCCGCCCGGCCGGTCCGGACTCCGGGCCGCCGGCCCGGCGCGGGAAGTACAGGTCGAAGACCGGGTCGAACACCGCGCGCTGGGCGGAGGTGTGCAGCAGCGTCGCCGCCAGGCCCTCCCGCAGCAGTTCCCGGTCCGCGAGGCCGAGCGCCTCGACGGCCCGTGCCGCGTCCACGCTCTCGCCGGTGCCGATCCGGATGCCGTGCGCGCGCAGCGCGGCGACCAGGGAGGTCAGCCGTTCGGTGACGCCCGCGCCGCCGGTGGTCACAGCGCGTCCAGGTCGAGCTTGGCCGCCGCCTTCTGCACATCGTCGTGGTGCTTGAGGACGACGCCGAGAGTGGCCCGCACGATCTCCTCGTCGAGGCTGCCGGTGCCGAGCGCCAGCAGGGTGCGGGCCCAGTCGATGGTCTCGGCGACCGACGGCAGCTTCCGCAGGTCCATGGCGCGCAGCGCGCCCACCACCCGCACCAGGGACGCGGCCAGCGCCTCGTCGAGCCCGGGCACCTTCAGCCGGACGATCCGCCGCTCCAGCTCCTCCTCGGGGAAACCGATGTGCAGGAACAGGCAGCGCCGGCGCAGCGCCTCGGACAGTTCACGGCTCGCGTTCGAGGTGAGCACGACGAAGGGCCTGCGGGTCGCGGTGATGGTGCCCAGCTCAGGGACGGTGACCTGGAAGTCGCTGAGCACCTCCAGGAGCAGGCCCTCCACCTCGACGTCCGCCTTGTCGGTCTCGTCGATCAGCAGCACCTTCGGCTCGTCGCCGCGGATGGCGGTGAGCAGCGGCCGGGTGAGCAGGAACTCCTCGCTGAAGATGTCGGTCCGGGTCTCGTCCCAGCTCTCGTCGCGGCCGGCGCTGATGCGCAGCAGCTGCTTGGCGTGGTTCCACTCGTACAGCGCGCGGGACTCGTCCACGCCCTCGTAGCACTGGAGCCGCACCAGCCGGGCGTCGGCGACCGCGGCGACGGCCTTGGCCAGCTCGGTCTTGCCGACCCCGGCGGGGCCCTCGACCAGCAGCGGCTTGCCGAGCCGGTCGGCGAGGAAGACGGTCGTGGCGACCGCGGGTGACGCCAGATAACCGGTCGCGGCGAGCCGGGCGGAGACGTCGTCGACGGAAGTGAACACCGGGGGCCTCCAGCTCGGGACAGGGTATGCGACCTATATCTAAGCGCTTGTTCAGCATCGCTGTCACGCGAAAAGCGATGCCGGGGACACCCGCTCCACAGGTGTCCCCGGCGCCGCCGGCCGTCTCACGCGGCCACCGTCACCGCCCCCACCGCCGGTGTCCGCAGCACTCGCCGTGCCGTCGCCAGACTCGTCCCCAGCGTCACCGCCGCCGAGACCGCCGTCATGGCGAGCCACACGCCGATGAACCGGTCCGGCAGCACCGCGTCGGTGCGGACGACGGTGAAGGGGACCACCCCGGCCAGCGCGGCCACCGTGCCGAGGAACACGCCGGTGACGGTGAGGATCACGCCCTCGGTGCCGACCGTCGCCAGCACCTGCCCCGGCGTCGCCCCCGCCAGCCGCTGCTGCCCGAACTCACGGGAGCGGTACGTCGTCGCCGCGTACAGGGAGTTGACCAGCATCACGCAGACGAAGACCGCGATGATGCCGACCACCGTGAGGTTGAGCGTCTCCAGGTTCTTGGCGTCGACCGACTTGACCAGTCCCGACGCCTTCACCGCGTCGCTCTCCACCGCCTGCATCGTGAGCGTCGCCGTCGACACGGCCGTGAACATGATCAGCGAGACGAGGACGCCCGCGAGGTGCGGGGCCCGCTCGCGCAGATTGCGCACGGCCAGCCAGCCGCTCGCACCGCTCAGCGGCAGCCGGTCCAGGACGCCCTTCAGCAGCTTCGGCGACAGCAGCGCGAAGCCGACCGACAGCAGGATCGCCCCGTAGGCCGGCGCCGCCATCAGCGCCTCGTCCGTCGCGGAGAACAGGAAGGTCGAGCAGGCACCGAGGGCGCCGGTGACCAGCGCCGCACCCGCCAGGAACCGCTTCGCGCCGGCCCGTTCCCGGCCGCCCCGCGTCACCCGCCGCACCGCCAGGAACGCGGCGCCGGCCGAGGCCAGCAGGGTGATGTCCACGCCGCTGAGCAGCGCCACCGGACCGAAGGAGTGGTCCACGGACCGCGCCACCTGACCGCTGTCCTGGAACATGTCGAGCAGCGCCCGCCCGCCGAGCATCGCCGGGCCGATGGCCAGCAGCGCGCCCACCAGCGCCACGGCCACCGCCTCACCGACGACCATCCGCGTGAGCTGGGCCGGGGTCGCCCCCGAGCAGCGCAGCAGCTCCAGCTCGGCGGTGCGCTGACGCACGTTGACCGTCAGCGTGGAGGCCACCGCGAAGAACACCAGCAGGGTCCCGTACCCCCCGACCACCCCCGCGGCCGTGCCCAGCGTCTCCGAGCTGACGGAGTCGACGCCGGGCCGGCCGGCCGTGTCGTGCATCGAGTTGAACGTCATGATGAGCGCCGCCCCCAGGAAGGCGGACAGCAGCGTCGCGAGGAACCGCCCGGGACGGCGCCGGATCGACCGCAGAGCCAGTACGAACATCGCTCACACCCCCGCCGGCACGTCGTCGCCCAGGTGCGCCAGCCGCTCCGCCACCGCGTCCGGCGTCGGCGCGTCCATCCGGCCCGCGAGCCGGCCGTCGGCGAGGAAGACCACCGCGTCCGCGTACGAGGCGGCGACCGGGTCGTGCGTCACCATCACCACGGTCCGCCCGTGGACCCGCACCGCCTCCTGCAACAGCAGCAGCACCTGCCGCGCGCTGCGCGTGTCCAGCGCCCCCGTCGGCTCGTCCGCGAAGATCACCCGGGGCTCGGTGACCAGCGCCCGGGCGATCGCCACCCGCTGCCGCTGACCGCCCGAGAGCTGATCGGGACGGTGTCCGAGCCGGTCGCCGAGACCGACCGCGGTGAGGATCTCCCGCGCCCGCTTCCGGTCCACCCGCCGCCCGGCGAGCCTCAGCGGCAGCACGGCGTTCTGCGCCACCGTCAGCGTGTCCAGCAGGTTGTACTGCTGGAACACGAACCCGACCCGGCCGCGCCGGAACCTCGTCAGCTCCGCCTCACCGCCGCCCGTCAGCTCCGTGCCGTCCACGCACACGATGCCGGCGTCCGGCCGGTCCAGGCCCGCCGCGCACTGGAGCAGCGTGGACTTGCCCGAGCCCGACGGCCCCATCACCGCCGTGAACGTGGCGCGCCCCAGGCTCAGCGTCACCCCGTCCAGCGCCGTCACGGCGTTCTCGGCGGTGCCGTAGGTCTTGGTGACCTTGACCAGCCGCAGCGCCTCCGGGGACGGTCCGGGTGCGTGCTTGCCTCGTGCGCCGGTGCGGAACATCGTCATCACCCTCCGTGCGGCACGCCCTGTGCGGTGCCTCGTCCAAGACGCTACGGAGCGCGGGGCGCGGCGACACTGGGCGCAGAACCCGTATCGGGGGGTGTACTCAGCGACACCCCGGCAGGGTCAGGAGCCGCTCAGCAGGACGACCTCCAGGGTGCGCGGGCCGTGCACGCCCTCGACCCGGTCCAACTCGATGTCACTGGTCGCGGAGGGACCGGAGATCCACGTCAACGGCCGTGCGGGATCAAGGCGTTCGAGCGCCTCGGGCACCGAGGACACCACCTGGTCGGGGACGCGTACGACGCAGATGTGATGGTCGGGGACGAGGGTGATACGGCGCCGGCCCTGGTCGGGGGAGCCGTCCAGGACGATGGTGCCGGTCTCGGCCACGGCGACGGCGCAGCCGGTGACGACGCTGTCGACCCGGTCGAGTTCATGCGCGGTGTTCACCGCCCGGTCGTGCACCCGCGTGGGATCGGCGGCCGACATCCACTCCGGCGGCAACCCGGCCGGGACCACCACACTCCGCGCACCGTGCTCCGACAGGAGACGGGCGAGCAGCCCGGCCAACTCCCCGTCCGCGCACCGGTGCACGACCGCCCGGTAGTCCGCCAGGTTCTCCGCGAGCAGCTCCACCGTCTGCTCGACGCTGCGCCGCCCGTGCGCACGCAGATAGTCCCGTGCGACCGCCTCCTCGTACGGCGGCTCGTCGCCCGGTACGTCGGCCAGCGCGCGCCGCACCCGGCCCAGTACGCGTTCCCTGCTGCTCACTCGGCCCCCTCCTTGCCGCCACGCGTGCGCTGCCACCAGTCGCGGAACGGTTCCGCCGGTACCGCCGGCAGGTCCCGGCTGCCGGTCCACGCCCGGCCCGGACCGGGCAGCGTCCGCGGATGCAGCCGCCGGGTGCGCGAGGCGAGCCGCTGGCCCGTCCGCAGCACGCCCGGGTGCGCGAACGCCCACTGCGCCGCCCGCATCGCGGCCCGCTCGGCAGCGTGTCCCTTGGCAGGCTTGAGCAGCACCCGGTTGCCGTTGCGGACGGCAGGCCCGCCCTGCACCACCCGCTCCCGCAGATGCACGAGCACCTCGGGGATGTCGATGGCGACGGGGCACACCTCGTAGCAGGCGCCGCAGAGGGAGGAGGCGTACGGCAGCGAGGCGTCGATCTCGCTGCCCGTACCCCGCAGTTGGGGGCTGAGGATGGCGCCGATGGGGCCGGGGTAGACGGAGCCGTAGGCGTGGCCGCCGGCGCGTTCGTAGACGGGGCAGACGTTGAGGCAGGCGGAGCAGCGGATGCAGCGCAGGGCCTGGCGGCCGATCTCGTCGGCGAGGGTGTCGGTGCGGCCGTTGTCGAGGAGGACGAGGTGGAAGTTCTGCGGGCCGTCGTCGTCGGTGGTGCCGGTCCACATGGAGGTGTAGGGGTTCATGCGTTCGGCGGTGGAGGAGCGGGGGAGGGTCTGGAGGAAGACTTCCAGGTCCCGCCAGGTGGGGACGGTCTTCTCGATGCCGACGACGGAGATCAGCGTTTCCGGCAGGGTCAGGCACATCCGTCCGTTGCCCTCGGACTCCACGACCACCAGCGTGCCGGTCTCGGCGACCATGAAGTTGGCGCCGGAGACGCCGACCTTGGCCCGCAGGAACTTCTCCCGCAGGTGCAGCCGGGCCGCCTCGGCGAGTTCGGCCGGTGTGTCGGTGAGCCCCTCGGGCGCCGGACGCCCCCACTCGCCCATCTCGGCGCGGAAGATGTCCCGGATCTCGCCCCGGTTGCGGTGGACGGCCGGCACCAGGATGTGCGAGGGCCGGTCCTTGCCCAACTGCACGATCAGCTCGGCGAGGTCGGTCTCGTAGGCGCGGATGCCCTCGGCCTCCAGGGCCTCGTTGAGCCCGGTCTCCTGGGTGGCCATGGACTTGACCTTGACGACCTCGCTCTCGCCGGTCTCCTCGACCAGCCGGGCGACGATCGCGTTGGCCTCGTCGGCGTCGGCGGCCCAGTGCACGGTCCCGCCGGCCGCCGTGACCGACTCCTCCAACTGGACCAGGTACCGGTCGAGATGGCGCAGCGTGTGGACCTTGATCTGCTTGCCGGCCTCCCGCAGCGCCGCCCAGTCGTCCAGTTCCGCGACCGCGCGGGCCCGCTTGTCCCGGATGGTGTGGGTGGCGTGGCGCAGGTTGCCGCGCAGCGTCGTGTCGCGCACGGCCTCCCGCGCCGCCTCGGGAAAGGCCGGCATGCCGACGAACGTCCCGCTCATACGTCCACCCTCTCCTCCGTGCTCGCCAGGATCTCCGCGATGTGCACCGGCCGCAGGGCCGTCCGCAGCCGCGCCATGGTCCCGCCGATGTGCATCAGACACGAGTTGTCCGCCGCGCACAGCACCTCGGCGCCCGTCGACTCGGCGTTGCGCACCTTGTCCGCACCCATCGCCGCGGACACGTCCGCGTTCTTCACGGCGAACGTGCCGCCGAAACCGCAGCACTCCTCCGCGCCCGGCAGCTCCACCAGCTCCAGCCCCTTCACCGCCCGCAACAGCCTGAGCGGCCGGTCGCCGAGACCCAGGGAACGCAGACCGTGGCAGGTCGGGTGGTACGTGACGGTGTGCGGGTAGTACGCGCCCACGTCCGTCACCCCCAGCACGTCCACCAGGAACTCGGTCAGCTCGTACGTCTTCGGCACCACCGGCGCCAGGGCGGCGGCGAGGCCGTCCCCGCGGCCCTCGGCCCGGGATCGTTCGCCCATGCGCGGGTAAAGCTCCCGCACCATCGCGCCGCACGACCCCGACGGCGTCACGATCGCCTCGTAGCCCGCGAAGACCTCGCCGAAGCGCCGGGCCAGGGGCTCCGCCTCGTGCCGGTACCCCGTGTTGTAGTGGGCCTGTCCGCAACAGGTCTGGCCCGCCGGGAAGTCGACCTCGACGCCGAGCCGGGTCAGCAGGTCCACGACGGCACGGCCGGTGTCCGGATACAGCGTGTCGTTGACGCAGGTCAGGAACAGGGCGACACGCATCGCGGCTCCTCCGGGCGATCATGGTGATCATCGGACGAGAGGCAGGGTAGCCGCCGGTCCCGGCCCCGCGTCAGAGGGCGTGCGGCGCGGCGCCGGCGTCCCGTGGCGGCCGGGCGGCGCCGTGCCGCGGCGGCGCGGGTAATGTGAAGGTCCTTCCCGCCGCCCTTCCCCAGACCCGACCCTGGAGGTCCCTGCCCGATGGCCCATTCGGTGGGTATCAAGGACGTCGCCCGCGCCGCCGGAGTCTCCGTGGGTACGGTCTCCAACGTCATCAACCGCCCGGACACCGTCGCGGCCGAGACCCGGGCCCGGGTGCTGGCCGCGATCGAGGAACTCGGCTACGTCCGCAGCGAGTCGGCGCGCCAGCTGCGCGCGGGGCGCAGCCGGATCATGGGGCTGCTCGTCCTCGACATGGGCAACCCCTTCTTCGTGGACGTCGCACGCGGCGCCGAGCGGGCCGCGCGCCAGGCGGGGCTCGGGGTGATGGTCTGCAACAGTGCCCAGAGCCCGGCCGAGGAGGCCGAGTACCTCTCGCTCTTCGCCGAGCAGCGGGTGCGGGGCGTGCTGCTGACCCCGGCCGACGCCACCGGCCGCAACATCGCGGGCTTCCGGCGCCACCGGATCCCCTTCGTGCTGGTCGACCGGGTCGCCGAGGGCACCACGGAGTGCTCGGTCTCGGTGGACGACGTCGCCGGCGGCGCGCTGGCCGTGCGCCACCTCGTCGACGCCGGGCACCGCTCCGTGGCGTACGTCAGCGGCCCGCCGGAACTCCACCAGGTCCGCGACCGGCGCACGGGAGCCCTGAACGCGCTCGCCGAGGCGGGGCTCGGTCCCGAGGCGCTGCGGGAGCTGCCCACCGAGCGCCTCGACGTCGCCGCGGGCCGCGACGCCGGCGCCCGCCTGCTCGGCCTCGCCGACCGGCCCACGGCCGTCTTCTGCGCCAACGACCTGCTCGCCCTCGGCGTCCTCCAGGCCATGTACGCCGCCGGCGTCCGCGTCCCCGACGACCTCGCCATCGTCGGCTACGACGACATCGAGTTCGCCGCCGCCGCGGCCGTCCCCCTCACCTCCGTACGCCAGCCCGCCGTCACCATGGGCGCCCTGGCCGCCGAGCTGCTCCTGGAGGAGACCGAGCTGGAGGGCACCGACCGGACCCATGACCACCGGCGGGTCGTGCTCCAGCCCGAACTGGTGGTCCGCCGCTCCAGCCTGGCCGTGCGCTGACCGGCCGTTCAGCACACTGTCCGGTCCCGGGGGTCGGCGGCCGGAGGACCATGTGCTGAACTGGGACACGGCCGAAAGATCCGGCCGTACGACCCCTCCGTCCCGGGAGCCCCGTTGAGCGCCAGTTACCGCCAGCCCGGCGTCGTCCTCACCGACCGCCGATTCACCGTGCCCCTCGACCACGCCGACCCCTCGGGGGAGACGATCGAGCTGTACGCCCGCGAGGCCGTCGCGAGCGACCAGGCGCACCGGGACGACCTGCCGTGGCTGGTGTACCTCCAGGGCGGCCCCGGCTTCGGGGCGAACCGTTTCATCGGCCGGCCCGCCTGGTTCGGCCGGGCCCTCAAGGAGTACCGGGTCCTCCTCCTCGACCAGCGCGGCACCGGCGCCTCCACCCCCGCCAACCGCCAGACGCTGCCGCTGCGCGGCGGCCCCGCCGAGCAGGCCGACTACCTCACCCACTTCCGCGCCGACTCCATCGTCCGCGACTGCGAGGCCATCCGTCCCCAGGTCACCGGCGGCGCCCCCTGGACCGTCCTCGGCCAGAGCTTCGGCGGCTTCTGCACCGTCGCCTACCTCTCGCTCGCCCCCGAGGGCCTGCACACCGCCCTGATCACCGGCGGCCTGCCCTCCCTGGACGCCCACGCCGACGACGTCTACCGGGCCGCCTACCCCCGCATCGAGCGCAAGGTCGTCGCGCACTACGCCCGCTACCCCCAGGACATCGAGCGCGCCCGCCGCATCGCCGACCACCTGCTCACCCACGACGTGGTCCTGCCGAACGGCTACCGACTCACCGTCGAGGCCTTCCAGTCCCTCGGCATCCTCCTCGGCGGCAGCGAGGGCAGCCACCGCCTGCACTTCCTGCTGGAGGACGCCTTCGTGCGCACCCCGCACGGCACCGAGCTGTCCGACGCCTTCCAGGAAGAGGTCCAGGGCCTGCTGTCGTACGCCGGCCACCCGCTGTACGCCCTCGTCCACGAGGCGATCTACGAACAGGACGCACGCCCCACGAACTGGTCCGCCGAGCGGGTCCGCGCCGAGTTCCCGCGCTTCGACGCCGCCAAGGCCCTCGCGGGCGACGAACCGCTGCTGTTCACCGGCGAGTCGATCCACCCCTGGATGTTCGACTGCGACCCGGCGCTGCGCCCGCTGCGCGAGACCGCCGAACTGCTCGCCGCCCGCACCGACTGGACACCTCTGTACGACCCCGCGCGCCTCGCCGCCAACGAGGTGCCGGCCGCCGCGGCCGTCTACCACGACGACATGTACGTCGACACCGCCCACGCGCTCGCCACCGCCCGGAGCATCCGGGGCCTGCGCACCTGGGTCACCGACGAGTTCGAGCACGACGGCGTGCGGGCCGGCGGCCCCCGCGTCCTGGACCGGCTGCTGGCCCTGGCCCGCGACGAGGCCTGACGTCCGGGGCCCTGCCACCCGCTCGCGCCACACGCCCGCGGCGGTGTCCGGCCACCGGGGTGCGAGGCCCTCGCCACGGGCTAGTGTGCGGGCATGACGGAGCCGACGATCACGCAACTGGAGCCCATGCCCGGCGACTGGCGGCGCGCCCTCGCCGTCGTCGCCCACCCGGACGACCTGGAGTACGGCTGCTCGGCGGCGATCGCCGCCTGGACCGACGAGGGCCGCGAGGTCGCCTACGTCCTCGCCACCCGCGGCGAGGCCGGCATCGACACCCTGGCGCCCGGTGAGTGCGCCGCCCTGCGGGAGCGGGAGCAGCGGGCGAGCGCGGCCGTCGTCGGGGTGAGCGAGGTGGAGTTCCTCGACCACCGGGACGGCGTCGTCGAGTACGGCGTCGCCCTGCGCCGGGACATCGCCGCCGCGATCCGCCGGCACCGGCCCGAACTGGTCGTCACGCTCAACCACCGGGACACCTGGGGCGGGGTCGCCTGGAACACCCCGGACCACGTCGCCGTCGGCCGGGCCACGCTCGACGCGGCGGGCGACGCCGGCAACCGGTGGATCTTCCCCGAGCTGACCGAGCAGGGCCTCGAACCGTGGGACGGGGTCCGCTGGGTCGCCGTCGCGGGCTCCGCCACGCCCACCCACGCCGTGGACGCCACCGCCGGCCTCGAGCGCGCGGTCCGCTCACTGCTCGAACACCGCACCTACATCGAGGTGCTGACCGAGGAGGACCCGGAGGCGTACGCCCGCGGCTTCCTGACCCGCACCGCGCAGGAGACGGGCCGGCGGTTCGGGGACCGGCCCGCGGTCGCCTTCGAGCTGTTCGCACGGTGACGCGGATGACCGGCGACACCGAGCTGGCCGAGCGTTTCGAGGAGCACCGGGGACAGCTCAGGGCGGTCGCCTACCGCATGCTCGGTTCCCTGGCCGAGGCGGAGGACGCCGTCCAGGAGGCCTGGCTGCGCCTGGGCCGCACCGACGCGGACAGCATCGACAACCTCGGCGCCTGGCTCACCACCGTGACCGGCCGGATCTGCCTGGACCTGCTGCGCTCGCGCACCGCGCGCCGCGAGCAGCCGATGGACGAGACCTTCGTCCCCGACCTGCTGATCGGGCCCCTGACGGCGGACGACCCGGAGCAGCAGGCGCTGCACGACGACTCGGTCGGCGTGGCCCTGCTCGTCGTGCTCGACCGGCTCGAGCCCGACGAGCGGCTCGCGTTCGTGCTGCACGACATGTTCGCCGTGCCCTTCGACGACCTCGCCCCGGTCGTGGAGCGCAGCCCCGCCGCCACCCGGCAGCTGGCCTCCCGTGCTCGCCGCCGGGTCCGCGACGCCGGCCCGCCCGCCGAACCCGACCTCGGCCGGCAGCGGGAGGCGCTGGACGCCTTCCAGGCCGCCGCGCGGGGCGGCGACTTCGAGGCGCTGGTCGCCGTCCTCCACCCGCAGGTGGTCCTGCGGGCCGACGCGGGCACCCTGGTGCGCGGCATCGCCGGGTCGAAGGCGCTGCGGGGCGCGCAGGCCGTGGCCGAGTCGGCGCTCATGTTCGCGCGGTACAACGCGCGGGCGCGGATGGTCCGGGTCAACGACTCGCTCGGCCTGGTGAGCGTGGTCGACGGCCGCCCCCAGTCGGTCCTGACCGTCACCGTCGCCGACGGCCGCATCACCGGCCTGTACATCCTGGCCGACCCGGCCAGGCTGGCCGGCCTGGAGCTGCCGGACGAGGACTGACCCCGCCGGGGGCCGGAACCGCCCCTGCGGGGTGGCCGGCCCCCGTTCCGTATGCTGAACGCCATGCGGGAACGAGAGACCGGCCGGGCGGAACTGCGCGGTGACTGCGAGAACTGCTTCGGGCTGTGCTGCGTGGCGCTGCCCTTCACGCGGTCGGCCGACTTCGCGGTGGACAAGGCCGCCGGCACCCCCTGCGGCAACCTCGGCGCGGACAGCCGGTGCGGGATCCACGCGCGGCTGCGGACCGAGGGCTTCACCGGCTGCACGGTCTACGACTGCTTCGGCGCCGGGCAGCGGGTCTCCCAGGTCACCTTCGGGGGACAGGACTGGCGCACCGGCCCGCCCGGACGGGCCCGCCTCATGTTCGAGGTGTTCCCGGTCGTGCGCCAACTGCACGAGCTGCTCTGGTACCTGACCGAGGCGCTGACCCTGCCCGCGGCCCGGCCCGTCCACGCCGACCTGCGCCGAGTGCTGGCCGAGACCGAACGGCTCACCGCCGCGGGCCCCGAGGAACTGGCCGCCCTGGACGTCGCCGCGCACCGGCAGCGGGTCAACGTGCTCCTGCTGCGCACCAGCGAACTGATGCGGGCCGGGGCGCGCGGCAGGAAGAAGAACCGCCGGGGCGCCGACCTCATGGGCGCCCGTCTCAAGGGCGCCGACCTGCGCGGGGCCGATCTGCGCGGCGCCTACCTCATCGCCGCCGACCTCACCGGCGCCGATCTGCGGGGCGCGGACCTGATCGGCGCCGACCTGCGCGATGCCGACCTGACGGACGCGGACCTCACGGGCGCCTTCTTCCTCACCCAGCCGCAGCTCACCGCGGCCCGCGGCAGCGCCGGCACCAGGCTGCCGGGGTCACTGAGCCGTCCGGTGCACTGGACAACGGTCCTCTGAGGCAGCGGCCTTCGCCCCGGGCTCCCGCACCGCGGGTTCCGGCACCGCGGTGCGCCGCTCCAGCCGCAGCCGCAGCCCCTCCGGCATCAGCGTCAGCCGCTCGGTCACCCGCAGCCGGTAGTCCGGCTCGGGCCGCAGCTCGTAGCGGCGCAGCAGCAGCCCGAGCACGAGCGTGGCCTCGTGCAGCGCGAACTGCCGCCCGATGCAGGCCCGCGCGCCCGTCCCGAACGGCTTGAAGGTGTGCGGTGCGCGGCCCCGTACGGCCTTCGCGTCGAAGCGGTCCGGATCGAACCGTTCCGCGTCCGGCCCCCACACGTCGGGATCGCGGTGCAGCATCCCGGTGAGGACCAGCGCCCAGGCGCCGCGCCGCATCGGATACGTGCCGTCCAGCACCGTGTCCCGCAGCGCCTCCCGTGCGAAGGCGGGCGCCGTCGGCCACAGCCGCAGCGACTCGTCCAGCACCCGGCGCACGTAACGCAGCTTGGCCACCTGCTCGTAGCCGGGCGTCTCGGTGCCGCCCCAGACGCGGTCGACCTCGGCCCGGGCGCGGGCGGCGACCTCGGGGTGCCGGGCGAGATAGTGCAGCGCGAAGGAGAGCGCGCCCGAGGTGGTCTCGTGGCCGGCCACCAGGAAGGTGATGACCTGACGGCGCACGTTCTCCGACGAGAGGCGCTCGCCGGTCTCCGGGTGGGCCGTCTCCAGCATCCGGTCGAGCAGGTCCCCGTCGCCGCCACCGCCGGCGGCGCGGCGCGCGCTGACCAGGTCGTCGACCGTGCGGTTCAGATAGGCGATGTCGGCCGTGTTGCGGCGGCTCGCGCGCCGCAGCAGCCACGGCGCGAGCGGTGCGGGCACGGTGTTGAGGCGCTGCGCGTAGGTGAGCGTGCCCACCATCGCCTCCACGAAGGGATGGAGCCGGGGGCGTTCGAACGAGCCGAAGTCGTGCCCGAACCCGGTGCGCGCGATCGTCTCCAGCGTCAGCTTCGTCATGTCGCCGGGCACGTCCACCGTGCGTCCGGAGGCCTCGGCCCCGTCCCAGTGGGCCGTCAGGCGTCCCGCCACGTCCAGCATCATGAGGTGGTAGCCGGCCATCGCCTCCCGGCTGAACCCGGGCGCCAGGACATCGTGCGCGAGCTGCCAGTTGGGCTCGTGGTTGTACGCCGTGAACAGCCCGTCCCCGGCGACCGGCCGCAGGTTGGCCACGCCGAGGCCCACGTGCTTGCCGAAGCGCGACTCGTCCGCCAGGTCGGCGGCGAGCCGGGCACCCCACACGAACACGAACTCCTTGCCGAAGGCGCGCCGCCGGAAGATCGGCCCCAGCCGGCGCGCGTAGCGCAGCGAGTCCTGCATCGGCGTGCGCGGGCCGGCTCCGACCACGTCCCCGAGCAGGGGGAGCCGGTACGGGGGGTGCGGGATGCGGTCCAGCTCGGGCCAGCCCAGCTCGGCGCTGCGAAATCCCTTCGGCAGCCCGTCCGCGGCCGTCTCCGTCCTCGTCTGAGCCATGACGCGATCTCCCTTGACATGGCGCCGTGTTCGAGCGTGTTGTACGTGGATTCAATAGCGGCCCCAGTGTCGTCCCGTTGTTGAACCGGCGTCAAGTAGAGTGCGGGCATGCCCGCGAACCAGGGTGAGCGCACGCGCCGCCGGCTCAGCACCGAGGAGCGCAGGGAGCAGCTGCTGTCGGTGGGGGCGCGGCTGTTCTCCGAGAGTCCCTACGACGACGTGTGGATCGAGCGGGTCGCCGAGATCGCCGGGGTCTCGCGCGGTCTGCTGTACCACTACTTCCCGGCCAAACGGGACTTCTTCGCCGCGGTCGTCGAGCGCGAGAGCGAGCGCATGCTGCGGATGACGGCGGCCGTGCCCGGCGTCCCGGTCCGCGAGCAGCTCACCGCGGGCCTCGACGCCTACCTGGAGTACGTCCGGGAACACGCGCACGGCTACCGCGCCTTCCACCGTGCCGACGCGACGGGGGACCAGGCCGTGCGCCGGGTGTACCGGAGGGCGCTGGCGGCGCAGGAGCGGCAGATCCTCGCCGCCCTGGCCGCCGACCCGGAGTTCGGCCCCGCCTTCGAGGAGCGGGCCGACGTGCGGCTGGCGGTGCGCGGCTGGCTGGCGTTCACCACCGCGGTCTGCCTGGAGTGGCTGCGGGATCCGCGGCCGGCCCGGGAGCAGGTGCGCGACCTGTGCGCGCGGGCCCTGCTGGGCGCGATCACGCCGTAGGCGGCGCGTTCCGCCGTGGCGTGCGCCCGGTCCACGCCCCCTCCGTGCGCGGAAAGGTCACGTAAAGATCACACGTCCTGGTTGGCGCGCACCCTGATCTCCGATAAGTTAGGCAAGCCTTACCTAATGGAGATGACGGAGGATGGAATGGGTGACCACCACACCTGGACGGCCGCGCCCGCCGCGGCGGAGCAGGCCCGTTCCGTGCTCGCCGCCGCATGGTCCTGCGCGGTGACCGCGGAGGGCGGCCGCGAGGAGTTCGTCGGCGCGCACACCGTGGCCGAGGACGGCCGCGTGCTGCTGCACCTGCCCGAGGACAGCGCCCTGCACGCGGCGGCCCTCTTCGCGCCCCGCGGCGAGCCGTCCGCCGTGCTGGAGTTCGCCGACGTGGCGCCCGTCCCGGTGCGCAACCGCATCCGCGCCCGGCTCTGGCTCGCCGGGTGGTTCACCGCGGACGACGGCCACCTGGCGTTCCGGCCCACGCGTGTGGTGCTGCGGCAGCCGTCCGGCGCCGTGGTGGTCGGCTGCGACGAGTTCGCCGCCGCCGCGCCCGACCCGCTGGCCGCCGCCGAGGCCCGGCTGCTGACCCACCTCGCCGACTGTCAGGGCGACGCGGTGGAACGGCTCACCCGGCTCGTCGACGCCGGCAGCCTGCACGGCGCCGTCCGGGTCCGCCCCCTCGCCGTCGACCGGCACGGACTGACGCTGCGCATCGAGCGTGCCCGCACCCACGGCGACGTACGGCTGCCGTTCCACGCGCCCGCCGACGACGTCGCACAGCTCACCGAACGCATGCATGTGCTGCTCGCGCAGGCGAGCGCTGCCGACTGCCCCCGCGCGCTACAGCGGCAGCGCGCAGACGGCGACGGGTGAGGCGAACGGCTCCCCGGTGAGACGCAGTCCGCCGGTCTCCGCGGACACGTGGAACACGCTCACCGTGCCGGACCTCTGGTTCGCCGCGAACAGCAGTCCGCCGTCCGGGGAGAACGCGATCTGCCGGGGGAAGTCCCCGCCCACCGGCACCGTGTCCAGCAGCCGCAGCTCCGCCCCGCCCGCCGCCACGGCGTAGCGGGTGATGCTGTCGTGGCCCCGGTTGGCGAGAAAGGCGTACGAACCGTCCGCGGTGACCAGGAGCTGCGCCGGGTAACTGGTGCCCGCCCCCGTGCCGGTGGACTGCGGCTCGCCGACGGTGAGGCGCCCGGTGCCCGGATCGAAGGCGCATACCGCGACCGTGTTGTCGGCCTCGTTGGCGAGATAGGCGTGCCGCCCGCCGGGGTGGAAGGCCAGATGGCGCGGTCCGGCGCCCGGCCGGGTGCGCGCCCGGGAGACCTCCGCGAGCGTGCCCGCCTGCTCGTCCAGGCGGTAGGTGTACACGGTGTCCGTGCCCAGGTCGACGGCGAGGACATGGCCTCCGTCCGGACTCGTGACCACCTGGTGTGCGTGCGGGCCCTCCTGCCCGGGGCCGGGCGGGGGAGCGGAGTGGGTGACCAGGCCGGTCCGCTCGCCCAGCGCGCCGGATGCGTCCACCGGGTGCACGGCGACGCTGCCCGAGCCGTAGTTCGCGCTGAGCAGCCACCGCCCGCTCGGATGCACCGACAGATGACAGGGCGCGGAGCCGCCGGTGCTCCGGCTCCCCAGGACCACGCGGTCGGACAGGCGTACGGCGGTCACGGCGCCGTCCTCCCGCTCGCTGACCGCGTACAGCGTGTGTCCGGCGGGGTGCACCGCCAGGAACGACGGATCCGCCACGCCGGTGACCGTGCCCCGGCCGGTGATCCGGCCCGTGCGGGCGTCGTACCCGGCCAGGCCGATGCCCCGGCCGCCGCCCTCGGCCGACGTGTACGTCCCCAGGTACAGCGGGCGCGGACCGGACCCGGAGTGCTCCCGGCCCGGGGCGCCGCCGCTCGCCGCGGACGCCCCGGGGGTGGCCGCGGATCCGGAGTCCTGCGCGTCGTCGCAGGCCGTCGCCGCCGGGAGCGCCGCCGCGGCGGCCGCCCGGGCGAGGAACGCGCCGAACCGGCGCCTGTTCCAGCCGCCACCGCTCATGCGCACCCCAGCCCGTCGGTCCGTCCCGTCCGCACCGTGTCTACCAGTCGCCGTCCTGCACCGGTGCCCCCGGGGCGTCCCCGAGGGGAGTGATCTGCTGCGGGCCGGGCTGCTGCCAGGGCTCGTGGTCGTCGCCGATCCACTCGCCGACCGGCTTGACGTCCCGGAGCGGATCGGTCGGCGCCAGGTCCTCGGCGTCCTGGTCGTAGTAGTCGAACCAGGGCAGACCCGCCCGGGTGTACGCCGCCCGGTCCACGGGGGACGGCGGCGGCGCCTCGCCGGTGATCCGCCGCCACTCGGGCGGCGTCACCAGATGCACGAAGACGCGGCCCGCCGGCCGCTCGGCCCAGTCCGTCAGGCGCCGCTCGTCCCGGTAGACCTCCTGCCGCATGGACCCGCCGACGCCCAGTCCCATGGCGGGCGCGGACCGCCCGCGGGCCGCACCCGCGGGCGCAGGGGCCGCGCCGGGAGCGGCCGGCGCCGCCATCGGCATCGGGGCCCCGTAGGCCGCGGGCGGCCGGGGTCCCCGGGCGCGCAGCGCCTCGGCCCGGCGCCGCTCCTCCTCGCGCCAGCGGGCCAGCTCCCGGTCGTTGAGCGTGAAGGCCTGCAACTGCACGCCGCCCCACACCTCCTCGCCCGTCACCTGGCCCTCCACGGTCGCGCCCAGGCCCAGCGGGACCGCCACGAACTGGCGCACCGTGCCCGTCCCGGAGTTGATGCCGTCCAGCCAGGGCTGCCGCGGGAGCACCACGTAGTTCTGGGGGTCGCGGGACAGCCGGTCGCTCCACGGTTTCCCCGACACCGCGCACACCTTGCCCACCCCGACCTGGAGTGCGGCGGGCTCGGCGGTGCCGGCGAAGCTCAGCCACATGGCCTCGCGCAGATACACCGGCAGCATCACGCCGCCGCGCGCCCGCCAGGCCTCGGGCACGGTGTCCGCATGATCGGCGACCCGGCGGACCGGGAACTCGCCGAGCCCCGGCGGCAGCGGGTGCGTGCCCGTCTCGGGCAGCCGCAGGGTGCGGACGAACCGCACCGCCGCACCGCCCGGCAGCCGCAGGGTGTTCCCTTCGATCCGCACGCTCGTTCTGGTCATCCGTACGCCCCCTCTTCGTCCAGCCGGGCCCTCGCCCGTCCGCGTCCGTCCGTGCCCGTCGCCCCGGACGTCCGTCACCGAGAACGACGGCCGGGGCCCCCGCGGTTCCGGCGCCGCCGTGTCAGCTTGCGCAGCCGCTCCCACGTCCGCATCAGCCGAGGGCGCCGCTCGCGCTGCTCCCGGGTGTGCCGGTCCAGTTCCTCCAGCAGCCGGCGCGAGCGGTGCTCGGTGTCCATCTCGTCGATGATGCGGTTGACCTCGGTCAGCACCGCCCCGTGCAACTGCCACTGCCGGGCGTCGCGCTGGACCCCGTCCAGCAGCAGCTGGGCGAGCTTGTCCCGGGTGACCGCGGCCTGGTGCAGCTCGGCGCTCAGCCGTTCCTCCGCCGACTCGGCGTTCTCGCTGGCACTCGTCGTCACCAGCACCGAGAAGCTGACCACGGCGTCGGCGATCTCGGACAGCAGCTGCTGGATGGCCGCGCCCGTCTCCGGCGCGAACAGGGGATCCGGCTCGCGCTCCTTCGCGAGGTCGGTGAAGGTGCGCGCCAGGACCCGCAGCACCACCGTGCAGATCTCCAGCGTGTCCAGACCGGTGCGCAGCACCACCCGGTGCAGCAGGCCCTCCCGGACGCGCGGATTCAGCCGCAGACTGTCCTCGGCCTGCCGCAGATCCTCGTCCACCTCGGCGATGTCGTGGTCGAGGCGGCGGGCCTCGTGCAGCCGGGCAGCCGCCTCGTGGAACGGCGTGGCGCCCGCCGCCTCCTCGCCCATGCGCAGCATCAGCTGCCGCACCCGCCGTGCCAGACCCTCGATCGACTCCCCGGCCTGCTCCACCCAGACCGGGGGAGCGAAGAGCAGGTTGAAGACCAGTCCGACGACCGCGCCGATCAGCGTCTCCACCACGCGGGCCCACGCCAGGCTCCCGTGCGAGGTCACCCCGAGGACCAGCATCGCGCTGATCGCCACCTCGGCCACGAACTCGTGCGCCCGCACCAGATGTCCGACGCCCAGCGCCGCCACGATCAGCAGCGCGAGGCTCCACCAGCTCAGCCCCACCACCGCACTGAAGACGATGGCGACCAGGACGCCGGCCACCACCGCGTTCACGCGCCGGACGCTCATCTTCAGCGTGGCGTACAGGGTGACCTGGACGACCAGCAGCGCGGTCAGGGGCGCGGTGAGCGGCGCCGCCGACTTGTCGGGGGACAGCCGCACCGCGATCACATAGGCGATCGACGCCGCCGCGGCCGAGCGCAGCGCCTGCACGACCATGGGGTCCTTCGCCAGGCGTTTCGCCTCGCGCTTCGCGGACCCCGCCGCCTCACGTACATCCAGCATCCTCGGGCTGTTCCCTTTCCCCGGGCGCATCGAACGCATCCGGACAGACGGTAACCGGACGCAGGGGGTCAAAACGCCTCTCACGCGCCGGGGTGCCGCCCGATGGTGCCGGGGGCGGAGGGGTCAGCCGGTGATCTTGGCGAGGAAGGCCGACAAATGGTCCGTGGTGCGGGCGATCTGCTCCTCCAGGGTCAGGCTCTCCTCGAAGCGGGCACCGGTCTCCGGCAGCTTCTTCCCGCGCAGATACAGGGAACACGCCAGGTCGGTGCACATGTACAGGCCGACCGAATTGCCCTCGCGGCCGGCCGGGCCCGCCTTGCGCGCGGTCATCAGGGACACGCCGCCCCGCGCATGGGTGGTCAGGCACAGCGAGCACATGCTGCGCTGGAAGTAGCCGCTCCGGGCCTGCTGGAAGCGCAGCGCGACACCGACGAGGCGCTCACCCTGTTCGGTGACCAGATAGCTGCGGTCGGGCGCTCCGGGGTCGCGCCAGCCGAGGAAGTCGAGATCCTCCCACGGGCGCTCGTCGAGGTCGCGGGGGACGGCCAGCCGCTTCGCCTCGCCCTTGGAGCAGTTGACGAAGGAGTCGCGGATGTCCCGCTCGGTGAGTGTTCTCATGGGAAGCCCCGGGGTGTGATCGTCGGTCCGGTGAAGGTGAACCTAGGGGTCCTAGGTTTCTGCCTAGCGTAGATAGCCGGGCGGGGTTGAGGCCAATGGATTTCCCGTGCGGCGGCCCGAGTGCCGGACGAAGGCGGGTCGGCGTCGCAGTTCACAGCCTGAATTAAGGGGAGAGGAAAGTCGCGGGCGGCGGGCCGGGAGAGGTATGTTGCTGGTCGGGCACGGCGGGAGGAGCCAAATGGCGGGGCGGAACGGGCGCACGGTGCGCGACCTCAGGCGGGCCAACCGTACGGCCGTGCTGCAGCGGCTCTACTTCGACGGGCCGCTCAGCCGCTTCGAGCTGGGCCCCGCGACCGGGCTGAGCTCGGGCTCGGTCAGCAACGTCGTCGCCGACCTGGTCGCCGACGGGCTGGTGGAGGAGGCCGGCAGCGTCGACTCCGACGGCGGCAGGCCCCGCACTTTGCTGCGCGTCGCGCCCGGCAGCGGCCACATGATCGGCGTGGACGTCGGCGAGACCAGGGTGCGCGTCGAGCTGTTCGACCTGACCCTCACCGAGCTCGCCCGCGCCGAACGCCCGCTGACCCAGCAGCGCTACGAGGTCGAGGTCATCGTCGACCACATCCGCGAGGGCGTCGCCGAGGTGCTGGCCGCCGCCCGCCTCGCCCCCGAGCGGCTGCTCGGCGTGGGCATCGGCGTCCCGGGCATCGTCGAGCACACCCCCGAGCGCGGCGCCGTCGTCCACGGCCAGACCATCGGCTGGGACGCCGTACCGCTCGAGGCCCTGCTCCGCGCCGGCTCCCCGCTGCCCGACACCGTCCCGTACTTCATCGACAACGGCGCCAAGACCCTCGGCCAGGCCGAGATGTGGTTCGGCGCCGGGCGCGGCGCCCGCAACGCGATCGTCGTGCTCTTCGGCTCCGGCGTCGGCGCCTGCCTCGTCACCCCCGAGGTCGAACACGGCCGCGCGGTCGAATGGGGGCATCTGACGGTCCGGGTCAGGGGGCGCCGCTGCCGCTGCGGCGCGCTCGGCTGCCTGGAGGCCTACGCGGGCGCCGAGTCCCTGCTGGCCCGCTGGCGCGAGGAGGGCGGCCGGGTGCCCGAGGGCACCGACGAGGAGACGGCCCTGACCTCCCTGCTGGCCGCCGCCCACCCGCCCGACGGCGGCGCCGCCGACCCGGTCGCCCTCGCCGTCCTCGAGGAGACCGCCGAGTATCTGGGCGCCGGCCTGTCCGACCTGATCAACCTGTTCCAGCCCGAGCGCATCCTCATCGGCGGCTGGGCCGGCCTCCAGCTCGGCACCCGCTTCCTGCCCGCCGTACGCCGCCACGCGGTGTCGTACGCGCTGCGTCACCCCGCCCAGAAGGTGACCGTCGACCTGGGGCGGCTCGGCCCGGACGCGGTCACCGTCGGCGCCGCGATCCTGCCGCTGGCCGATTTCTTCGCCCGGGGCGGCCGTCGCCCCGAGCCGGAGCCCGAGAACCCCCTGCCCGCCTGGCGCACGGCCCTGGACGAACGGGCGCCGCACTGAGGTTTCGCCGTCCGCCGCCGGAGGTACCCGACCTCGCCCGTACGACCCGGCGAAGCCACCGGAGGGAGAGCGCCGTGACCGACCACCGCCTCGAAGGACCGGGCGAGAACGGCACTCCCGTGCCGCGGGACCTGCCGGACCAGCAGGCCGGCGCCGGCGAGGACCCCTGGGAGGCGGCCGCCACCCGTGCGAGGCCCGCGCCCGCCGCCGCCGAGGACGCCGAGGACTCCGAAGACTCCCCTGACCCTGGAGCGGCCGACCGGGACGCGCCGGCGGACGCCGAGGGCACCGACGTCCCCGACGCCGACACAGACGTCCCCGACACGGACGAGGCCGGGACGGGCCGCAGGGGCGCACCGCAGTCGGGCAACGTGCATCCCGAGCACCCCGTACCCGACGAGTCGTCCGGCTGAGGCCCGACGGTCAGCCCACCTTGCGCCCGCGCAGCGGCTCCGTCGCCGCGCCCGCGCCCTGCCGCAGGCCCAGCAGGAACTCCTCCAGAACCTCCGGCGCGGTGTGCACCGGGCGCCAGCCCAGCTCCGCGCGCGCCCGCGTGCAGTCCATGAGCGGGAGCCGCAGTACCGCGTCGAACAGGTGCGGGGACGCCGGCAGCAGACGCAGTCCCCACGCGGCGGCGATCGCCGAGCGGGCCGCCGCGCGGGGCAGCCGCACCGCACGCGTACCGGTCATCCGGCCCAGCAGTTCCGCGTCGACCGGCGGGTCGGCCGCCAGGTTGTACGCGCCCCGGGCGTCCGGCGTGCGCACCGCCAGCCGGTAGGCGCTCGCCGCGTCGTCGGTGTGCAGCATCTGCACCCGCAGCCCCGGGACGTCCGGCAGGAAGGGCAGCAGCTCCGGACGGGCCAGTGGCCCCGGCAGGAAGGTGCCGCCGAAGATCCGGCGCTGTTCGCTCGCCGACTCGCGCTTGAAGAGGAAGGCGGGCCGCATCCGCACCACCCGGATGCCCGGATGGTCGCGTTCGAAGGTGTCCAGCACCCGCTCCAGGTAGGCCTTCTCCCGGCAGTACGCCGCGTCCGGCCAGCCGTGCGTCGGCCATGACTCGTCCACGGCGCGTTCCTTCGGCCCCGGCGAGTACGCGCCGACCGACGAGGCGTGCACCAGCGCCGGCACTCCGGCCGCGGCCACCGCCTCGAAGACCCGCAGGGAGCCGAGGACGTTCGTGCGCCACGTCGTGGCGGGATCGTGCGTCGGCTGGAAGGCCCACGCCAGATGGATCACCGCGTCGGCGCCGGCGAAGAGACCGGCCGCGTCGGCCTGCTCGGACGCCAGGTCGACGGCGGCCCACTCCGTCTTCGGGGGTGACCACTCGGGGATCCGCCGGGCCAGTCCCAGGACCGAACCGACCTCCGGGTCCTCCGCGAGGAGCCTCACCACACTGGTGCCCACGTTGCCGGTGGCGCCCGTGACCACGATCCTGCTGCCCGCTGTGCTGCTCACTCTGCGCTCCTCCCGTGCGCCTGACAGGTCGCGGGCTCCGGGTACCCCGCCGGGCCGCGGGCAAAGAAGAGCCCCGACCGGACGGGGGATCACGGTCGGGGCGGTCTGTGGTGGATACGGACGGCGGTCGCCTCTCGGCGAGGGGCTCCACAGGGCTTCAGCCGAACGATCGTCCCTGTGGGCGATAGGTGAGGCCCGGGGACACTGTCCCGTCCGTACCCACGCCCTGTTCAACGGCGGGCCCTCCGCCGGTGTTCCACCGTCTGTCGCGTTTTGGGGTGATCCGCGTCACTGGTCCGCGTCACTGGTCCGCGCCCCCGGTTCGTGTCACCGGTCCAAGGGCTCGGGGACGACCTCGGCCCACAGGTTCTCGGCCTGGAGCAGCAGCGAGCCCAGCACCGACGTCTGCTCGGCCCCAAGCCCGGCGTGCTCCCGCAGCCCCTGCTGCAACCGCCGGTGCAGCTCGTCCATCGTCTCCTCCGTCTCCTCGGCGGTGTCGCCGGCGTCCTTCTCGTCCGGCGGCCGGCCGGCCACCCGCTCCTGCCCCAGCAGCCGGCCGGCCTCCGCGTGGCAGGAGTCGCCGATCAGCTTCAGGAGCCGCGCGTACAGGCGGAGGACCGGGCCCTCGGGCGTGGCCGGCGTGCGGTTCTCGTCGGCCGCCACCGACAGGGTCCGGGTGAGCTCCGTGATGTTCCCGGTGACCCGCGTCCACCGCTGGTCCTCCTCCTCGGGCGGCGGCGGTGGTGGTGCCGGGTACAGCACCCGCAGCGGGCCGGACGTCAGCCGCAGGCTCTCCCGGCTCCAGGACCGGGCCGACGCCAGCGCCTCCACGCGCCGTTGCAGCCGCGCGGACTCGCCGGTCCACCCGGCCGCCGTCTGCGCGTCCCACTCGGTCTCCCGCAGATCGCCCGCGACGGTGTGCAGGACCTCGCCCGCCTCCCGGGCCAGCGCCGCGAGGTTCTCCCGGACGTCCCGCAGATGGATCGGCGGCAGCACGAACGCGTTCACCGCGACGCCGATGACCGCGCCGAGCGCCGCCTGCCCGATCCGGTGCCCGACCGCGGCCGCGGAGACCGGCGTCCCCGCGGCCAGGACGAACACCGCGGTGGTGGCCGCGTAGACACCCTGTTGTCCGAAGCGCGACCAGTTCCCGAGCAGCATCAGCACCGGCAGGGACAGCGCCAGCGCCCCGGTGGTGTCGTCGGTGACCGCCTGGGCCCCGGATGCCACCAGCGACCCCAGGCAGATCGCCCCGAACTGCTGCCCGGCCTGCCGTACGGAGCTGTAGACGGTCGCCTGCACGAGGACCACCGCCACCCAGGGGGCCATCAGCGCCATCGGATCGCCGAGCCAGACACCCGCCACGGCCCAGGCCAGCAGCCCCGCCCCGGCGGCCTTCAGCGACTGGACGGCCAGGTCGCGTTCCCGGCCGGGACCCCGCCAGGCGGCCGCCACGGCCTGCCCGACGGCCCCCGCCTCCCGCCGTAGCCAGTCCACCGGCCGCGCCCCGCGCAGCGCCCGCGCCACGACGGTCCGCCACCCACCCGGGCGCCCCGTCCCGCCGCTCCCTTCGTCGTCCCCCGGCGTTCGCCCGGTGCCGCGTCCCACGTCCGTCATACGCGCCGTGCGCCGCCGGGCGTCCGCATGTCCGCGCCGCTCATGCCAGCGGGCTGTTCGCGAGCGAGGCCAGCAGGTCGGCCGGGTCCGCGTACACCGCTTCCGCGCCCGCATCCTCCAGGTCGGCGCGCGGCAGGCCGCCGCACAGCAGGCCCACGCAGCGCACCCCGGCGCGGCTGCCCGCACGCATGTCCCACACCGTGTCGCCGACGAACACCGCTCGCCCGGCCGGCACCCCGGCGAGCTCCAGGGCGTGCTCCACCGGCTCCGGCGCGGGCTTGCCCGCGTCGACGTCGTCGGCGCTCGCGGTCGCGGAGATCGCCTCGTCCGCGTCGATCGCCCGCCGCAGCGCGCCGAGCTCCGCACCGCCCGCCGAGGTGGCGAGGACGACCGTCCAGCCGTCGCCGGCCAGGTGCCGCAGCAGTTCCCCGGCGTCCGGCAGCGCCGGCAGCCGGTCGAAGTACTGCCCGTACAGCGCCTTGTGAGCGGCGCTGAGCTGCGCGTCCTGGTCCTTGTCGCGGTCCTCGCCCAGCAGATGGCCGATGAGGTCGGTGGAGGCCAGCCCCACCGCCCGGTGGACGGCGTGCATCGGCACCCGGTGACCCGCCTGCCGGAACGCCTCCCACCAGGTGACCACGTGCAGATGATTGGTGTCGACGAGGGTTCCGTCGACGTCGAACACGGCCGCCCGTTCCATGCACCGTTCCCTTCCTGCCGTCCGAGCCGGCTGTCCCCGGGCTTTCGCCGCCCGGGCCCGCCGCGTGAGCCCGGCGGGTACCACGTCAGCCGCCCGCCACTCCGGCCGGTACCCGGCCCTCCCGGGTCCAGGCCAGCAGTTCCTCCCGCGACCAGGTGGTCACCACCCGCTCGGCGGGCACCCCGCACTCCTCGGCCCGCGCGCAGCCGTGGACCTGCCAGTCCAGCTGGCCGGGCGCGTGCGCGTCGGTGTCGACGGAGAACAGCACACCCGCCTGCACCGCCCGGCGCAGCAGCCTCCGCGGCGGATCGAGCCGCTCCGGCCGGCTGTTGATCTCCACGGCGGTGCCGGACTCCGCGCAGGCGGCGAACACGGCGTCCGCGTCGAACTCCGACTCCGGCCGGCCCCGCCCGGTCAGCAGCCGTCCGGTGCAGTGCCCGAGGACGTCCGCGTGCGGATCGCGGACGGCGGCCACCATGCGGCGGGTCATCGAGCGGGCGTCCATCCGCAGCTTGGAGTGCACGGACACCACCACCACGTCGAGCCGCTCGAGCAGCTCCGGTTCCTGGTCCAGCGAGCCGTCCTCGAGGATGTCGCACTCGATGCCGGTCAGCAGCCGGAACGGCGCCCACGTCTCGTTCAGCTCCGCCACCACGTCCAGCTGCTCGCGCAGCCGCTCGGGGGACAGGCCGCGGGCCACCGTCAGCCGGGGCGAGTGGTCGGTCAGCGCCGCCCACTCGTGGCCGAGCGCCGCCGCGGCCCGGCCCATCTCCTCGATCGGGCTGCCGCCGTCCGACCAGTCGGAGTGCAGATGGCAGTCGCCGCGCAGCCGGGCCCGCAGCTCCTCGCCCCCGTGGGCGAGCGGGGCGCCGGCCTCGCCCTCCAGCTTCTCCAGGTAGCCGGGGACCTGCCCGGCCAGCGCCTCCCGCGCGACCTGCGCCGTCTTCGGGCCGACCCCCTTGAGGGACTCCAGCGAACCGGCCTCCGTGCGCTCGCGCAGCTCGGCCTCGGGCAGCTCGCCGAGCACCCGGGCCGCGGTACGGAAGGCGCGCACCCGGTACGTCGGTGCCTGCGACCGCTCCAGCAGGAAGGCGATCCGCTCCAGCGCCCGGACGGGATCCATCGGCACCTCCTCTCCGCCACCTCCAGGGTTCCCCAGCGGGTCCGGCGCCGCACGACGACGCCGGGCGGTTTGTCCGCGCGGCCCCCGGGTACTGCGATGCCCCGTCGCACCGCACGCCCCGACGAGGAGGCTCCCGTGCCCAGTTCCACGCCGACCGACACCAAGGTGGCCGTCGTCACCGGTTCCGACTCGGGGATCGGCCGCGCCACCGCCGTACGCCTGGCCCGGGCGGGCATGGACGTCGGCATCACCTGGCACACCGACGAGGAGGGCGCCGAGCGCACCGCCGAGGAGGTCCGGGCCCTCGGCCGCCGCGCCGAGACCGCCCAGGTCGACCTGACCCGGCTGCCCGGCGCCGCCGACACGGTGGACGCCCTGTGCGAACGGCTCGGCCGCATCGACGTCCTCGTCAACAACGCGGGCACCGGCACCGCCACGCCCTTCCTCGACCTGGGCCTCGACGACCTGCGCCACGTGCTGGACGTCGATCTGGCCGGCCCCTTCCTGTGCGGGCAGAACGCGGCCCGGCGCATGATCCGCCAGGGGGACGGCGGCCGGATCGTCAACGTGACGTCCGTGCACGAGCACCAGCCGCGGGTGGGCGCCGCGCCGTACTGCGCGGCCAAGGGCGGCCTCGGCCTGCTCACCCAGGTCATGGCCCTCGAGCTGGCCGAGCACGGCATCACCGTGAACGCCGTGGCCCCGGGCGAGATCGCCACCCCGATGACCGGCCAGGAGGACACCGACCCGCACACCGAGCGCAGGCCGGGCGTCCCCCTCGGCCGTCCGGGGGACGCCCGCGAGGTCGCCGCCGTGATCGCCTTCCTCGCCGGGCCCGAGGCCTCGTACGTCACCGGCGCGTCCTGGAGCGTGGACGGCGGCATGCTGCGCATGGGCCCGATGGCCGGCTCGCATCTGACGGGTGACGACTGGCGGCGCCCCTGAACGGGGAGTCCTGGAGGCCGTGCACCGGGATTGCGGCCTACCCTCTATGCATGACCGAAATCGCGAGCCCGCACATCGCCAGTCCGCGGATCCTCGTGCTCGGGGTCCAGCCGGGCACGCCGCCGTTCCGGATCGTGGAGATCGACGGACAGGTGGTCGGAGAGGCGACGACCGTCATCGACGTCCTGGAGGCCGCCGCCGCCTTCGGCATCAAGGTCCACGACCTCGACGACCCCGACGTGGTCCGCTGGGTGGGCGGGGACAAGTTCACCTGGACGCCGCACTAGCCGGGGGTGACGGCGGGGGTCAGATCCCGCCACGTAGTCACCATGCACCCGACAATTCTGCATGCGTTCTTCACATCCCTCCTGCGGTCAACTCCCCTGGTGGGAGACGCGGATGAGCCCGCAGGGGCCTGCCTGCGTCCGTGGCCGGTTCACGCCACCTCCTTCCGCCGGGCGGTCTTTTTCTCTTGATCCATGGTTCTGGTCCATGCCTATTCTGATCACGGGCAGCCCGGCCGAACGGCTGCCCGGACCGGCAGTCATCCACTGACCGGGACGGTCGCCAGGGGGAGGGCATCGTCGAGTCTCACCGTCATGCGCTCACGCGTACGGGTCCGTGCGCCGCCCTCGTTCGCCGACACCCGGGCGAGGACGCCGGCCCGCCTCCCGACCAGGCAATCCTTGACGAAGGAGAACTGACTTTCCATGCGCAGACTGATGCGTTTCCTCGCTCCGGCGGCCGCTCTCGTCTCCGTCCTCGCCGTCACCCCGCAAGCCCTGGCCGAAGGCCACAGCCCCGCGAAGGCCGACCTGCTCGTCCCCGGAACCAGCGTGAAGTACTCCGAGAACGGAGCGCGTGACGCGCAGACCCGTGCCCTCGCGGAGGCGAACCCCGTCGCCGTCGGTGCCACCGCGACCCTGTGCGGAACCGGGTACGAGCTCGAGGGCGCCGAGCAGCTCCCGGACTCGCGCCGGTTCGGCACCCTCTTCACGTACACGAAGCACGCGACCGGCGTGGCCGGGGCCTGCGCCGTGTTCGACAACAACCTCGGCACGGCGAAGCACATGAAGCTGAAGCTGTGTCCGAACAAGACCGGTGTGGCCTGCAAGGTGGACGAGGGGAACTTCTCGCAGTACGCGGGCCCGGTCAAGGGCGAGGGCAACCTCGACTCCGGCTGGGGAGACTGCTCCCGGGTGACCGCGGTCATGTGGTCCGGCGACGTCGCGATCATCGACCGGGTCAGGTACGTGGCACCGTGTGACTGACCACCCGCAGCCCGCGTCCCGGCCGGGACGCGGGCTGCGCCCACGGCAGACACGTGAACCGACGAAGGCAGCAAGCCACCATGAGCACCGTGCGACCTGACCGGCAGTCGGGACAGTCGGACCGGCGGGGACCGGCCGGCGTCCGGATCGGCGCCCTCGTTCCCCTCACCCCGCCCGGCTGGACCGAGGCGGGCCGGCATCTGCTCGCCGGGCTGGAGCTGGCCGTACGCGAGGTCAACGACGCCGGAGGGATCCTCGGCGGATCGCTCGAACTGGTCGTCCGGGACACCGCGGCCGACCCGGACCGGGCCGCGGCGGCCGTCGAGGAACTGGCCGGCCTGGGCGTGGCCGCCCTGGCGGGGGAGTACCACAGCGTCGTGGCCCGCGCCGCCGCCGGCCGGGCCGACGCCCTCGGCCTGCCCTTCCTGTGCTCGTCGGCGGTCCTCGACGCGCTCACCGACCGCCCCACGGACCGGGTCGCCCGGCTCGCCCCGCCGCAGTCCCGGGGCTGGCGGCTCTACGCGGACCACCTCCTCGGGGAGGGGCACCGCCGGATCGCCGTCGCCACCCAGCCGAGCGTCTACTGGGCGTCCGGGACCCGCATCCTGCGGGAGCACCTCGCCCCGCACGGCGGCACGGTCGTCGAGCTCGACCTGAGCACCCTGGACCCCACGGCCGTGTGCGACGCGCTCGTCGCCCACCGCGCGACGGCCCTCCTGCTGCTGGCCGGCCACCCGGAGCCCGCGGTGCCCGTCGTCAGGGCCGTCCGCCGCGACGGGCGCCTCGACCGGGTGCTGATCGGCGCCCCCGCCGGACAGCCCGAGTTCGCCGGATGGGCGGCCGCACTGGGCCGCGACGGCGCCGCGGTCCCCTTCCTGCGCTATCTGCCCGAGCGGCTCGGCCCGCTCGGGGCACGCGTCGAGACGGCCCTGCGCGAACGGCTGGCCGAGCCGCCCTCGTTCGTCGCCCTCGAGGGGTACGACGCCGTCCTCGTCCTCGCCGCACTGCTGCGCGCCCACGGCACGGACCGTGCCCGCATCGCCGCTTCCTGGTCGCACGTCGCGGTCGAGGGCACCCGCGGGCCGATCCGGTTCTCCCGCACACCGGGCGTCAGCGTCCGGCAGTGGACCTGGCCGCCCGTCCAGGTCGTCGACCGGGATCCGGCGGAACCCTCGCGCTTCCGGGTCCTGCGCACCGGCTGAGAGCACCGGGGGCCCGCGTAGGGACCCCCGGCCCGCGGTCGCGCGTCAGCCGACCGTCCACTTCTGGTTGGCGCCGCCCGTGCAGGTCCAGATCTGCAGCCGGGTGCCGTTGGCCGCGTTGTTGCCGGTGACGTCGAGGCACTTGTCGGCCTGCGGATTGACGATGTCGTGCGCCGCGGTGACGACCCAGCGCTGGGCGCCGCTGCCGTTGCAGTCCCACAACTGGACGACCGTGCCGTCCGCGGTGCCGCCCGCGTTGACGTCCAGGCACTTGCCGAGCGCCCTGATCGTGCCGTCGGAGCCCACCGTCCACCGCTGGGCGGCGGTGCCGTTGCAGTCGTAGAGCTGCACCGGCGTGCCGTTGGCGGTGTGCGCGGCGGCGACGTCCACGCACTTGCCGGCGAGGCCGCGGATCGCGCCGCTGCCCGTGCCCGAGTCGCTCGTCGTCACCGAGACATGGTCGACCACCAGCGTCTGCGGGAAGGAGGTCGAGCCGTCCGGGTCACCGGGCCAGTAGCCGCCGACCGCCAGATTGAGGATCAGGAAGAACGGCTTGTTGAACACCCACTGCCTGCCGCCGAGATCGGCCGGCGTGCGCGTCTGGTAGACGTTGCCGTCCACGGACCAGGTGATCGAGTCGGGCGCCCAGTCGACGGCGAAGGTGTGGAAGGCGTCCGCGAAGGCCTGGCCGCCCGGCAGCGTGTAGCCGGCGCCGATGCCGCCCGAGCCCGAGTAGCCGGGGCCGTGGATGGTGCCGTGGACGGTGGACGGCTCGAAGCCGACGTTCTCCATGATGTCGATCTCGCCCGAGTCCGGCCAGTTGACCGGTGTGCCGAGCATCCAGAAGGCCGGCCACATCCCCTGACCGCGCGGTATCTTCATCCGCGCCTCGACGTGCCCGTACTGCGCCGTGAACTTCCCCGAGGTGTTGAGCCGGGCCGAGGTGTACTGGCAGGTGCCGTACCAGCACTGGTAGTTGGCCGGGTTCTCCTTGCGGGCCGTGATGACCAGGTGGCCCTGGCCGTCCAGCGCCGCGTTCTTGTTGCCGGACGTGTAGTACTGCCGCTCGTGGTTGTTGACGTTGTCGCCGGTCTCGATCTGCCACTTCGACGAGTCGACGGCCGCACCGGCCGGGCCGTCGAAGGTGTCGGAGAACGTCACGGCGGCGGCCGCGGTGCCGGCGGCCCCGGCGGATCCGGTGTCCGGCTGCGCACCGGCGGTGCCGGTCACGAGTGACGCGGCGAGTCCGGCGGACAGGGCGGCGGCGAGGAGACATCTGCGGAGCAGGAGTGGGCGGGCCACGGCTCTCCCTTCAGCGCGGCGTCCCGTCGAGGGAGCGCCGGCAGTGGTGGGGGGTAAGGGTGTCGCCTCTTGATTTAAGAAGTGAGATAAGGGTCCGTCAATACTCTGGTACGGACCACCTGGTCACGTTCCGGAAGGTGGACGGGCCCCGCTCAGCCGCGAGGCCTGCGCGCGTGCACCGCGCGGCTCGTCCGCCGGCCCAGGAGCAGATAACCGATCAGCGCTCCCGTGCTGTTGAGGATCACGTCGTCGATGTCGAAGGCCCGCCCGGTCACCAGGGCGCCCTGCGCGAACTCCACCAGCAGCATCACCACGGCGGTCAGCAGCAGCACCCGCAGCACGCCGCGCGTGCGCGGGGCGACCACCGGGACCAGGACGCCGAAGGGGACGCCCAGCAGCAGGTTGCCGCCGATCTGCTTCACGGCGTCGCGCAGCGCGGGCTGATCCAGATAGGCCCGCAGCGAGCGGCCGGGACGCATGTTGGTGTGCGTCAGCGCCTCGGAGGCCGGGGAGGGGTTCAGGGTCAGCCGGGCCAGGACGACCGCGAACGCCACCATGAACACGAACGCGCACCCCATCGCCAGCAGCCGCAGCACGAGGGCGAGCGGGCGCCGTTCGGGCCGGCCGGCGTCCCGCGCCTCGGCCTCGCGTGCCTTGGCGGCGCGCGGACGCCACAGGGAACTCGGTCGTGAGACGGCACGAGCCATTCGGTCCTCCAGACGTCGACTTCTCCGTGTGCAGGGGCGGTTACCCGCGAAGCCGCCGAGGATGCCCGGGTCGCCGGCCCTGCCCGCCGTCCTGTCCGGACGACGGGCGGGCCGGGCCCTCAGGCCCCGTAGGCCACCCGCACCTGTGTGAAGCCGAGGGAGTGCAGCAGGCCCTGGAGCATCGCCGTGGTGTTGCCCTCGGCGCGCGCCGTCAGCTCGCTCTCCTTCGCCGCGTCGCCGATGTGCCGGGCCGCGAGCTTCTGCACGGCCTGCTCGCCGTTCGGGTTGTCCGAGAACAGGTCGCCGAGACGGTCGAGGAGACCCCGCTGCTTGGAGACGGCGTACGAGCGCTCCGGGTCCAGCGCCGGCTTGCCGAGCGCCGCGTGCGGCAGCCGCAGCGTGGCCGAGGTGCGGTCCTCGTTCACCGTCACGTCGTCCTCGCCCACCCGGCCGAGGTCGACGTAGGCGTCGACGGTGCCCGCACCGACGTACAGGGTGCGGGTGCCGCGGATCGCGTCGGGCAGGTACTTGGCGTCCTTCTCCAGGTCCACGACGACCTGGAAGGAGCCGGAGGCGGCCTCGTAACGGCTGATGTCCTGGATGGACTTCAGCAGCGCGGGGCCCGAGCGGTCGTGGGTCTCGGTGCCGAACAGGTCCTTCAGGCCCGGCAGCACGCTGAACCGCAGTCCCGCGAAGAGCACGACGAGCACCAGCACGATCGCGCTCAGCGCCTTGGCCCAGCCGGGCATCCGCCGGGGGAGGTGCCTGATGGGAGTCGTCATGGCGACGGCCCTCCTTCCTACCGTCCGCATTCCCCCCATCCTCCGTGCCAGGCACTGCAGTTGGTGAGTACCTCGAGGGCGGCGGTCAGTGCGCGGACTTCAGCGGCCGGTCCTGCGACGGGCGCGAGGACCACACCGCCTCCCCGTGCGTGAGCCCCGGCAGCCGCAGCTCGGCCTCCCGCACGCGCCGGGCCGGCAGCTCGCCGGTGACGAGCCAGGCGGGGTCGCCTCCCGTCGTTCCGGTGAAGTCCGCGCCCAGCGAGGCGAGATGGGCCGTCACGGGCGCCAGCGCGTCCGGCGGAACCTCCGCCTCGAAGGCGTGGTACGGCTCGTAGAGGCGGGTGCCGGCCCGCCCGAGGGCCCGGCGCAGCACGATCGGGGTCAGCCCGCGGAAGTCGGCGGCCGTGCTGACCGGGGAGCAGAAACCGGAACGGATCAGCGTGACCCGGTAGTCGGTCACCGCGGCGCCGGCCAGGCCGGTCAGCAGCGTGGCGTGGACCGTCTCCTCGACGGCCTGGTGAAAGGCGCGGGGAAGCGCGCCCAGCTCCGTCTCGTACGCGAACACCCCGCCCGAGCCGCGCGGCCCCGGCTCGACCCGCAGCCCGATCGTCGCCCAGTAGCGGGTGTGGTCGTGCCACGGCATCTCGTCGACGGCCTCACCGGTGCCGTCCGGTCGTTCCAGGAACCGGACGCGTCCCGGCGAGAACTCCGTCTCGATGCCGAAGTCCCCGGCCAGGGTCGCCGCGAGCACCTCCATCTGGACCTCGCCGTACAGCAGCAGGGCGGTGGCCCCGGACTCCGCCGGGCGGGCGTGCAGCAGCGGGTCCTGGTCGGCGAGGGCGAGCAGCGCCGACCGCAGCGCCGCCGCCTGCCCGGGACGCCGGGCCCGTACGACCGTCTCCAGGGTCGGCGGCGCGAACTGCGGCGCCCGGTCGGTGACCGCGCCGAGCCGGTCGCCGACGCGCAGCGCGGCCGGACCCGACAGGGCGGCGATGTTCCCCGCGGTGAGCGCCCCAGCCCCGCCGACCACCTCGAGGCGCGTCACCCGGCCGTGGACCTCGTGGGTCCGGCCGTCGGACCCGCGCCGCAGGAAGGTCAGCCGCTGCCGCGGGCGCACCTCACCGTCGTACAGCCGCAGATACGCCGTCCGCTCGCCGCCCGGTCCGGGGCGTACGGCGAACACCGTGCCGCGCGGCGGCGATGTAGCGGCCGCCGGCGAGGGGGCGGCGGGGACCAGCCGGACCAGGCCCCGCGCCAGCTCCGCGACGCCCTGGCCGCCGAGCGCGGAGCCGACGTACAGCGGGTGGAACGAGCCGTCGGCGGTCCGGGCGGCGAGCGCGGCGCGCACCGCGTCGGCGGTCGGCGCCGGGCCGTCCACGACGGCCGCCAGCATGTCCGGATCCACCTCGGCGAGCGCCTCGGCGGTCCGGGCGCGCACCAGCGGGTCCGTCAGACGGCAGGGCCGCACCCGGGCACCGGCACCGCCGAGTCCGGCGGCGACCTCCGTCAGCGGCACGACGTGCGGGGTCAGCCGGCGCCGGATGTCGGCGAGCAGACCGTCGGCGCGGGCACCGGCCCGGTCGATCTTGTTGACGAAGAGGAGCGTGGGCAGCCGCAGCCTCCGCAGGGTGCGCATCAGCACCCGGGTGCGCGCCTGGACGCCCTCCACGGCGGACAGCAGCAGCACCGCGCCGTCGAGGACCTCCAGGGCGCGCTCGACCTCGGCGGTGAAGTCGGAGTGCCCGGGGGTGTCGATCAGATTGACCTGGGTGTCGCCGACGGTGAACGCGGCGACCGCGGAGCGGATGGTGATGCCGCGCCGGCGCTCGATCTCGCCGTCGTCCGTACGGGTGTCACCGGTGTCGACGCTGCCGAGCCGGTCGACGGCGCCGTGGTCGAACAGCAGCCGCTCGGTGAGGCTGGTCTTACCGGCGTCGACGTGGGCCAGAATGCCGATGTTCAGGGTGTGCATGCGGGAAGGAGTCCTCGAGAACCGTGGGCCGGGATGGGCGCTGGGTGGTGTCGAGGAGTCGGCGCATGCGAGGGATCCTGACCTGAGGGAACACGGACGGCGTCATCATGACGCCATTCCCCGGGGCCGCCGCAACCGGATTTCCGTAAGCTGAGGTCCCGGCCGGACAGGATCACGCGAGGAGCGGTCCGTGCGAGACATCGCCGTGTTCAGCGGTAGTGCCCACCCGGTGCTGGCCGATGAGGTCTGTGCCCATCTGGGCGTGCCCCTCAGCCCCGTCCGGGTCAGCCGGTTCGCCAACGACTGCCTGGAGGTGCAGCTCCGGGCCAACTGCCGCGAGCGGGACGTCTTCCTGGTCCAGCCGCTGGTCAAGCCGGTGCAGGAGCATCTCGTCGAACTGCTGCTGATGTGCGACGCGGCCCGCGGGGCCTCGGCCGGGCGCATCACCGTCGTCCTGCCGCACTACTCCTACGCCCGCTCCGACAAGAAGGACGCTCCGCGCATCTCGCTCGGCGGGCGCCTCGTCGCCGACCTGCTGGTGGCGGCGGGTGCCGGCCGGGTCCTCGCCATGACCCTGCACTCGCCCCAGGTGCACGGCTTCTTCCCGGTCCCGGTCGACCATCTGCACGCGCTGCGCGAACTGGCCGCGCACTTCCGGCGGTACGACCTGTCCCGCGCCACGGTGGTCTCCCCGGACCTCGGCAACGCCAAGGAGGCCGCCGCGTTCGCCCGGCTGCTCGGCGCCCGCGTCGCAGCGGGCGCCAAGCAACGCTTCGCCGACGGCCGGGTCAGCGTCAGCGCCGTGATCGGGGACGTCGCCGGTCGCGACGTCATCGTGCTCGACGACGAGATCGCGGGCGGCAGCACGGTGCTGGAACTCCTCGACCGGCTGCGGGAGCAGGGGCCGCGCACGATCCGGCTCGCCTGTACGCACGGGCTGTTCGCGTCCGGTGCGCTCGGCCGGCTCGGCGAACAGCCCGATGTGCTGGAGATCGTGTGCACCAACACCGTGCCGGTGCCGGCCGGCGACCACACGGAGAAGCTGCGGGTGCTGTCCATCGCCCCGGCGCTCGCCGAGGCCGTGCGCCGCATCCACAACGGCGAGTCGGTCAGCGCCCTGTTCGACGCTCCGGCGGCGGACTGACGCCGAGCACCTCCGCCAGGGTCGGTCGCGGGGGCAGCTGCCGCGCGAGTCCGGTGATCCGCAGCATGCGCAGGGTCAACGGATGGGCGCACACGAGGTGCACCTGGCCGCCCCCGTCGAGCACCCGGCGCCGGGCCCGGTACAGCAGCCGCAGCCCCGAGCAGTCGAAGAACTCGATCCCGCCGAGGTCGAGCACGACCCGGGCGCCGGGACGTCCGGTCTCCCGGTCCAGGTGCGGGACGATCTCGGCGGCCGACGCGATGTCGATCTCGCCGAGGAACTCCAGCACCGTGTGTCCCCGGTCGTGGCGGACGCGCAGGTGCGTGGTGAGCGACGCGGATTCCTGTCGCACGACGACAACGCCTCCAGCCTGCTCCGGGGCCCAACTGCCCACGCTCCATCGAAAGTTACCCCGAACGAGCGAGTTTGAGCATGTTCGATTGACATATGTCATCGAGATCTCACGTCGGAGACCGTCGGCCGGCCGCGAGAACCGGCCTGCCCGGGGCCCGTCCCGACTGAATCCGCCGGGCCGGGACAAGCGCAAGACAGACGGCCGCGGGGCCCGACGCCCCGGGCCCGGAATCCTTCGGAGGAGACATGGCACTGATCAACGCGGGCGTCGTGGTGCTCGACTGCGCGGAACCCGAGAAGCTCGCCGAGTTCTACAAGGGGCTGCTGGGCGCCGAGGAGACCGACGTGTCGGCCAACCGCATCGAGATCGAGGGCCCGGGCGGCTTCCGCATGGCGTTCCGGAGGGACGCCAACGCCACCCCGCCGAGCTGGCCCCGCCCCGAGAACTCGCTCCAGGTCCACCTGGACTTCGTGGTGGCGGACCTGGACGAGGCCGAGCGCGGGGTCGTGGGCCTCGGCGGGCGCCCGCTGGAGGCGAAGGACGCGGCGGGACCCCACGAGGAGCGCGGCTTCTCCGACCCGGCGGGCCACTCCTTCACCCTGCGCCTCAGCACACCGCCGACGGCACCCAAACAGGGCTAGGACCTCGTTCGGATGATGCCGGCGTCGTGAGGGCGGGCGGGAGGGGCGCTGTTTCCGGTCAGTCCCGTCCGCCCTTGTCGCCGCCCGGCCAGACACCGGTCGAGCGCTCGATCGCCTTGGCGCCCGTCCGGTCCATCGCGCTGCGCACCACCGCGAAGATGGCGCCCTGGACCGCCGCCGCCAGGAGGATCTCGCCCCAGCCGCGGTCCGGGTCCAGGGCGTCGGGCGCGTCGTCCTCGTGCCGGATCACCTTCCACGTCTTCTGGAAGGCCAGCCCGGCCAGCGTGCCGCCCGCCCAGCCCAGGACGAAGCCGACCGGCTTGTACGCGAGGGGGAGCTTCTGCTTCTTCTTCTTGCCCACGGGGGCCTCCTAAGGGGTTCGCATCGGTGATGCCGGAACGTGCTGCCGGGCCGCGACGGGTACGGCCCCGCCGGGTCAGGGCCTGCCGGCCGCCGGTACCTCCTCGCCGGCGGGCACCGGGCCGGGCGGCGTGCCGTCGCCGAACGGACGTCCGCCCAGCTCCTGCCGGTGGTGCGGCGTGAGCCAGCCGGACAGATCCGGGCCGAGCGGCACGATGCCGGTCGGATTGATGCCGGTGTGGACCTGGTAGTAGTGGCGCTTGATGTGGTCGAAGTCGACCGTGTCGCCGAACCCGGGTGTCTGGAACAGGTCGCGGACGTAGGCCCAGAGCACCGGATTCTCCGCCAGCTTCCAGCGGTTGCACTTGAAGTGACCGTGGTAGACGGCGTCGAAGCGCACCAGCGTGGTGAACAGCCGGATGTCCGCCTCCGTGATCGTGTCCCCGACCAGATAGCGCTGCCGCTCCAGCCGGGGCGTCAGCTCCTCCAGCCTGCGGAACACACCCGCGCAGGCGGCCTCGTACTCCTCCTGACCGGTCGCGAAGCCCGCCCGGTACACCCCGTTGTTGACGTCGTGGTAGACGCCGGCCATCACCTCGTCGATCTCGTCGCGCAGGGCGTGCGGATACAGGTCGGGCGCGCCGGGCCGGTGCAGGGCGGTCCACTCGGTCGCCAGATCCAGGGTGATCTGCTGGTAGTCGTTGGTCACCAGCTGTCCGCTGGGCACGTCCACGACCGCGGGCACGCTCACCCCGCCCGGGTAGCCGGTCTCCCGCTTGTCGTAGGCCTCGCTGAGGAAGCGGATGCCGAGGACGGGGTCACGGCCGTCCGGGTCCAGCGTGAAGCGCCAGCTGCGGTCGTCCTGGACCGGGTCGGCGATCGCCAGGGACAGGGCGTCCTCCAGGCCGAGCAGCCGCCGCGACACCAGGGCCCGGCTCGCCCACGGACAGGCCCGGCTGGCCACCAGACGGTACCGCCCGGCCGCCACCGGCCAGCCGTCACGGCCGTCCGCGGTGATCCGGTCGGCGAAGTGGCTCTTCGACCGCTTGAACGCCCTCCTGCCGTAGCCGCTGTTGCCGGGCGTCCCGTCGTCGCCGCTCATGGGACGTACCTCCCTGTCGTCGGTGTGCCCTGGTAACGCGTTCCCCGTTTTCGGCCGTCGGCACTGGTCGGCCACCCACAAGGCGGGGTGTGAGCCCGGCCGGCCGGGGCAGTCGGCGAGACGTGAGCCGGACAACCTCGAACACGACAGCGAACGGACAGGCCGACGGACAAGGCGACGGACAGGCCGGCGAGAAGGACCGGGGGACCGGCGGAACCGCCGGCAAGGCGGACCGCAGGACGCGGATCACCGTGCTGGTGGCTCTGGCGGCCAACCTGGTGATCGCGGTCGCCAAGGCGGTCGGCGGCTTCCTCGCGGGATCCCCCGCGCTGCTGTCGGAGGCGGCGCACTCGGTCGCCGACAGCCTCAACGAGGTCTTCCTCCTCGCCGCGCTGCGCCGCAGCCGCCGCCCCGCCGACCGCCGCCACCCCTTCGGCTACGGCAAGGAACGCTTCTTCTGGTCGCTGCTGGCGGCCGTCGGAATCTTCGTCATGGGCGGCTGCTTCTCCTTCTTCCAGGGCGTCGAGGCCCTCCGCTCGGGCGCGGAGGAGAAGCTCAGCGGCTACGTGGCCGGCCTGATCGTGCTCGGCGTCGCCCTGATCGCCGAGGGCGCCTCCCTGCTGCGGGCGCTGCACCAGGTGCGCGGGCAGGGCGGGGTCGCCGCCGGGATGCGTGACCCGGCCCTGCGCACGGTCGTCGCCGAGGACGGCACCGCGGTGCTCGGCGTCACCCTCGCCATGACCGGCATGGCCCTGCACATGGTCACCGGGCAGGTCGTGTGGGAGGCCGGCGCCTCGCTCGCCATCGGCGCGCTGCTCGTGTACGTGGCCTACCGGCTGGGCCGCGAGGCCCGTGACCAGCTGATCGGCGAGGCCGCGGACCCGGAGGCCGACGGCCGCATCCGGGCGCTGCTGCGGGCACAGCCGGAGATCGACAGCGTCGAGGCGCTGTTCACCATGAAGACGGGCCTCGACTCCACCCTGGTGGCCGCCCGCGTCGACCTGGTGCCCGGCCTGGACAGCGAGCGGGTGGAGGAGGTGGCCGTACGCATCAAGAAGTCCCTCGCGCGGACCGTCCCCGAGGCCGGGCAGATCTTCCTCGACGTCACCGACCGCAGCGCGCGCGAGGCAGCGGAAAGCCCCGCCGCGACGGGGGAACGCGGCGGGGCCTGACCCTCGTGTGCCCGGCGGCGGCCGGGCCATGCACACGGAACCGGAAGTTTTTCCTCCGGCCCCGGCTCAGTTCCCGCCGGAGGGCTCCAGCACGAAGACGGGGATCTCCCGGTCCGTCTTCTTCTGGTAGTCGGCGTACGGCGGGAACGCCGCGACGGCACGCTCCCACCACTCGGCCTTCTCCGCGCCGGTGACCTCACGGGCCGTCATGTCCTGCTTCACCGGACCGTCCTGGAGCTCCACGTGGGGGTCGGCCCTGACGTTGTGGTACCAGACCGGGTGCTCGGGCGCCCCGCCCTTGGAGGCGACCACCGCGTAGCGGCCCTCGTGCTCGACGCGCATCAGCGGGGTCTTGCGGATCTTGCCGCTGCGGGCGCCCCGCGTGGTCAGCACGATCACGGGCAGCCCCGTGTCCAGCAGGGTCGTCCCCTGGGTGCCGCCGGAGCTCTCGTACAGCTCCACCTGTTCGCGCACCCACTGCGTCGGGCTGGGTTCGTACTCGCCCTCAAGAGGCATGATTTCCGTCCCATCGTCGCGTCGTACGGCTGACGTGCACCGCGGTCCGACACCGGCCGGTGCACGATCCATCCTTACCGCATCCCGGCCGCGCGCCCCCGACGGCGACGCGACACGCGGTACCCGGCCGGGCACGGGACGCCCGCGCGGTCACGTGGGCTCGCCCCTGGCGATCCGGTACCCGGCCGGTTGAGTAGGGTTCCGGCGTGACCCGACCGCCCCGCAGCACCGAGAAGCCCTTCCTGTACGTCGTCGTCTGCGCCGCCGGGGTGGCCTCCGGGGCCGGCGCTCTGATCACCGCCGCACACGAACGCGGCTGGGAGGTCGGCGTCTTCGCGACCCCGGTCGCGATGGACGGCTTCTTCGACACCGCCGCCGTCGAGGCACAGACCGGCCGGCCGATCCGCTCGGCCTGGCGCCGGCCGGGCGACCCGCGGCCCTTCCCGGCGCCCGACGCCGTCGTGGTCGCGCCCGCCACCTTCAACACGGTCAACAAGTGGGCCGCCGGCCTCGCCGACACCCTCGCCCTGGCCACCCTGTGCGAGGCGTGCGGTCTCGGCGTCCCCGTCGCCGTCCTGCCCTGCGTGGCCGACGCGCTGGCCGCCCATCCCGCCTACCGGGAGAGCCTCGTACGGCTGAGCGGGATGGGGGTGCGCTTCGGCGACCCGTACGCGGGAGAGACCGGGACGGACGGCAGCCGCCCGGAGTTCGGCTGGGAGCGGGCCCTCGACCTGATCGAGGAGCGCTGACCCGAGCCCGGCCCGCGCCGCCACGAGGACGTACGCTCGCGAGGTACCGATCCGGAAGGCAGGAGCAGCAACGATGCAGTACGTGAAGCTCGGTTCGACGGGACTGGACGTGTCGCGGATCTGTCTGGGATGCATGACCTACGGCGTTCCCGACCGCGGCACCCACGAGTGGACCCTCGACGAGGAGGCCTCGCGTCCGCTGATCCGGCAGGCGCTGGAGGCCGGCATCACCTTCTTCGACACGGCCAACGTCTACTCGGACGGCACCAGCGAGGAGATCGTCGGCAGGGCCCTCGCGGACTTCGCCCGCCGGGACGACATCGTGCTCGCCACCAAGGTGAACGGCCGGATGCGGCCCGGACCCAACGGCGCCGGGCTCTCCCGCAAGGCGATCATGACCGAGATCGACCACAGCCTGCGCCGCCTGGGCACCGACTACGTCGACCTCTACCAGATCCACCGCTTCGACCCGCACACGCCGGTCGAGGAGACGATGGAGGCGCTGCACGACCTGGTGAAGGCCGGCAAGGTGCGCTACATCGGGGCGAGTTCGATGTACGCCTGGCAGTTCTCCAAGATGCAGTACACCGCCGAGCGGCACGGCTGGACCAAGTTCGTCTCCATGCAGAACCACTACAACCTCCTCTACCGCGAGGAAGAGCGCGAGATGCTGCCGCTCTGCGCCGACCAGGGCGCCGGCGTGCTGCCCTGGAGCCCGCTGGCCCGCGGCCGGCTCACCAGGGACTGGGACACCACGACCGGGCGCAGCGCCACCGACACCTTCGGCAGCACGCTCTACCAGGAGGGCGACCGCGCGATCGTGGAGGCCGTCACCCGCATCGCTCAGGACCGCGGCGTCCCGCGTGCCCAGGTGGCCCTCGCCTGGCTGCTGCACCAGGACACGGTGACGGCACCGATCGTCGGCGCGGCCAGGCCGGGCCACCTCGAGGACGCCGTGGCGGCGGTCGGACTCGCCCTCACCGACAAGGAGACCGAGGAGCTGGAGCGGCCCTACGCGCCGCACCCGATCGCCGGTCACTGACCGGCGGGGCCGGGGCGCCCCTGCGCTCAGGGACCGGTCCCGGCCTCCAGGGCGGTGACGGACACCGAGGAGGCGTTGCCGCCCACCGGGACCTCACCCGAGGTCCACTTCACGGTCAGCGGGTCCCGTTCGTCCGGCGGCGTCACGACCAGCTTCGCCGGGGTCGCGGTGCGGGCGCCGCTGATCTCCGGGCTGGAGAACGACAGTCCGGCCCACGCGCTGCCGTCCGGCGCCAGCGTGACCGTCCGCGGCGACGCGGGCTCACGCTCCGGGTCGGCGCCCAGCTGCCTGCCGGACGCGTCCACGAAGGCGGCGCCCGGATAGCCGTACAGGGTGCAGGTGCGCTCCGAGGTGTTGGTCAGCACGACGGGGAAGTTGCGCTGCCCGGCACCGGGGTCGACGCGGCCGACCGACGCGCGCAGCTCGGAGGTGTGGCAGCGGCCGTCGGTGCGAGCGGAGGCGGACGCGGAACCGGCGGTGTCGCTGGGCACGCCGCCGGCTGTGGGCTCGTCGCCGGTCCCGGCCGTCGGTCCGCCGGTGCTCACGTCCGCGGGCGTGCCGCTGCTCGCGCCGGCCGACTGCTCGGCCTGTCCGGACTGCGCCGTGCTCGCCGCGCCGTCGTCGGTGCCGCAGGCGGTCAGCATGCCGAGCACCGCGACCGCGCTCGCCAGCAGGGCCGCCCGACCGGGGACACGACCTGCGGGCCGGGACGTCTTCGCCATCGCTTCTCCACACTCCCGTGACTCGTCGCGTACGGTCCGGCCCGGGTGCCGGAGGGCACGCCTGCTTCTCGAGTGTCCCCCGCCACGGCTGCGGAAACCGTCGGTCACTCCTCCTCGATCAGGGCCAGCTCCGCCCAGATCGTCTTGCCCTCGGCGGTGTGCCGGCTGCCCCAGCGCTGGGTGAGCTGGGCGACCAGCAGCAGACCGCGTCCGCCCTCGTCCCAGGTCTTGGCCCGGCGCAGATGCGGCGCGGTGTGGCTGGTGTCGGAGACCTCGCAGATCAGCGTGGTCGCGTCGTGGATCAGCCGCAGCCGGATGGGCGGCGCTCCGTACCGGATGGCGTTGGTGACGAGCTCGCTCACCACCAGCTCGGCGGTGAAGGAGGCCTCCAGCAGCGCCCAGGCGGACAACTGGTCCAGCACCTGCTTGCGGATGGGGGCGACCAGCGACGGGTCGGCGGGGATGTCCCAGGTGGCGACCTGCTCGGCCGGGAGCCCCCGGGTGCGGGCCAGCAGCAGCGCCACGTCGTCGGAGGCGCCGCCGGTCGGGAGCAGGGCGTGCAGCACGCGGTCGCAGGCCGCGTCCAGCGAGCCGGCGGGGACGGACAGGGCCTCCCGGAGCAGCGCCTGCCCCTCGTCGGCGTTGCGGTCACGGTTGGTGACCAGCCCGTCGGTGTAGAAGGCGAGCACGCTGTCCTCGCGCAGTTCCAGTTCGGCGGACTCGAAGGGCAGTCCGCCCACGCCGAGCGGCGGCCCGGAAGGCAGGTCCAGCTGCCGGGGCGGGCCGTCCGGCGGGATGAGCAGGGGCTGCGGATGCCCGGCACGGGCCAGGGAGCACTGCCGGGACACCGGGTCGTACACCGCGTACAGGCAGGTGGCCCCCAGCTCGCCGGTGCCCTCGCCCCCGGATTCCTCCGACAGCCGCACGACCAGGTCGTCCAGGTGGGTGAGCAGTTCCTCGGGGGTCAGGTCGATGTCGGCGAGGGTGCGTACGGCGGTGCGCAGCCGGCCCATGGTGGCCGAGGCCTGGATACCGTGGCCGACGACGTCCCCGACGACCAGCGCCACCCGCATCCCGGACAGCGGGATGATGTCGAACCAGTCGCCGCCCACCCCGGAGCGGGCCGCCGGGAGATAGCGCGAGGCCGCCTCCAGCGCGGCGGTCGGCGGCAGCCACCGGGGGAGCAGGCTGCGCTGCAGCATCAGGGTCGTCTCGCGCTCGCGGGAGTAGCGGCGGGCGTTGTCGATGCAGACGGCGGCGCGGGCACTGACCTCCTCGGCCAGCAGGACGTCGTCGTGGGTGAACGCGTAGGGGCGGCGGAACCGGGTGAACACCGCGATCCCCAAGGTGGTCCCGCGGGCCTGCAGCGGGACGGACATCACGGAGTGGATGCCGTACTCCTCGATCCGCCCGACCCGTACGGGATCCCGCTCCCGCCACCGCTCGAGGTCCGCGGAGGGCACCGCCGCGACGACCGCGTGCCCCGCGACCAGACAGCGGGCCTGCGGTGAGTCCGCCGGATAGACGTCGACGCGGCCCGGCTCGGCGACCGCCTCCGGGCATCCCGGGTTGACCGACTGGTGGGCGGTGCGGCGCAGGGCGACCGGCGGCGTCGGCGCGGCCACGGGGTCGTCGCCGTGCTCCTGCGGGTCGAGCAGATCGACGCTGACGAAGTCGGCGAGCGCCGGGACGCACACGTCTGCCAGTTCCTGTGCGGTGCGGGTGACGTCGAGGGTGCTGCCGATGCGCACGCTGGCCTCGTTGACCAGCTGGAGCCGCTCCCGGGCGAGGTGCTGCTCGGTGAAGTCGTGGGCGGTCACACAGACCCCGTGCACCTCACCGTCGGAGCCTGAGAGCGGGGCGACGCGGGCGAGCCAGGCGTGGGCGCGGCTCTCACCGGGGGCCTTGAGGTACGTGTGCATGTCGTGGCCCTCGCCGGTGGCGAGCACGTGCCGCATGTGCTCCTCCAGCTCCGCGGCCTGCGTCCGGCCGCCGAGATCGGTGGCCCGCAGGCCGCGCAGGCGGTTCGGCGGAAGCTCGAAGAGCCGGGCCATGGCGTCGTTCACCCCGCGGATGCGGAGCTGGTCGTCGAAGATCATCGTGGCGCAGGGCGACTGGGTCAGCGCGGCTCTGACCAGCGGATCTTCCAGCCGATCGGGCGCGGGGCCCAGGGGAGTGACGGCCAGCCACGTGCCCGGGCCGTCGTCCTCGGGCGGTCTGCGCCGGGCGAGCAGCCACACGGACACCGTGTGCCCGTCGCGGTGCCGCAGCGCCAGCGTCCCGTTCCAGCGTTCGGCGCCGGGCCGGAGCCGCGGTCCGTCGGTCCGTTCGGCCAGCAACTCGACGGCGGGGCGCCCCACGACGTCCTCGGCCGGGTGGCCCAGCAGCAGACGCGCGCCCTCGCTCCACTCCCGCAGCGTGCCGGAGTCGTCGACGACGGCGCGGGCCGCGGTGGCATCGTCGTGCGGGTTGACCGGACTCATCGTCGCCACTCCATTGCGCACACCCACAGTGAACAGCGCGTCACCTGGGCCCCAGCCTAGTGCGTCCCGGCGTCGTGCGGACCCGAACGATCCGGCTCGGACGGCTCCCTCGGCGCACCGGCGGCCGAACTCCAGGGGCACCTGTGGCAGAAAGGGCTTTCCCCACCCTTGACGGCCGCCCGTGAACCGACGCCAGAATCTGTTCGTTCGCGATTGGTTGTGAGTACTTCTGATTCCTGATGAGGGAGATCCGGTATGACGGTCACACGCAGATCGGTCCTGATCGCCTCCGCGGCGGCGCCCGCGGCGGGCGCACTGGCCGGCGCCCCGTCGGCGTGGGCCGCGGACGCGGCGGACGACGGCACGGGCCGCCACACGGTCGCCCTGCGCGACGGCTGGCGCTTCGCCCTGGTCGACCCCGGCGGAGTCACGGACCCGGACGGCACCTACGCGCGGGCCGCCGAACCGGACTACGACGACTCGGACTGGCGCGAGGTGGCGGTCCCGCACGACTGGAGCATCGAGCAGACGCCGACCACCGAGCACGGCACCACCAGCGGCACCGGCTTCCTGCCGGGCGGCCTCGGATGGTACCGCCTCGCCTTCACCCTGCCGCCCGCGTGGGCCGGCAAGCGGATCTCGGTCGAGTTCGACGGCGTCTACATGGACTCCCACGTCTACTGCAACGGCCGGGAGGCCGGCCGCCACCCCTACGGCTACACCGGCTTCGCCCTCGACCTCACCGGTCTGGTGCACACCGACGGCCGCACCGAGAACGTCCTCGCGGTCAGGGTGCAGAACCAACTGCCCAGCAGCCGCTGGTACTCGGGCAGCGGCATCTACCGGCAGGCGCGGCTCGTCGTCACCGAACCGGTGCACGTACGCCGCTGGGGCACGTACGTCACCACGCCCGAGGTGAGCGCCGAGCGCGCCCTCGTGCGGGTGGAGACGTCCGTCGTCAACGCCTCGGGCAGCGCGCGCGAGGTGGAGATCAGGTCGGCGGTCGAGGACGCCGAGGGGCGTACGGTGGTCCGCGCCGCATCCACGGTCACCGTCGCGGACGACCGGAGCGAGACCCATGAACTCACCCTCGCACGCCCCCGGTTGTGGGACTTCGGGGACCCGCACCGCTACACCCTGCGCACCGAACTGCGCGTCGCGGGACGCACCGTCGACACCTACCGCACGTCCTTCGGCGTCCGCACGTTCCGCATCGACCCCGAGGAGGGCTTCCACCTCAACGGGGTCCACGCCAAGATCAAGGGCGTCGATCTGCACCACGACCTCGGCGCGCTCGGCGCGGCGGTCAGCGCCGACGCGGTGCGCCGCCAGATGACCCTCATGAAGTCGATGGGCGCCAACGCCTTCCGCACCTCCCACAACCCGCCCTCGCCCGAGATGACCGAGGTCTGCGAGGAACTGGGCATCGTGATGCTGGTCGAGGCCTTCGACTGCTGGCGCACCGGCAAGAACCGGTACGACTACGGGCGGTTCTTCGACGAGTGGTGCGAGGCGGACGTCACCGAGATGGTGCTCGCGGCCCGCAACTCGCCCGCCGTCGTCATGTGGTCCATCGGCAACGAGATCCCCGACTCCACCTCCACCGCCGGACTCGCCATGGCCGACCGGATCATCGCCGCGATCCGGGCCGCCGACGACACCCGGCCGCTCGTCATCGGCTCCGACAAGTACCGCCGGCTGCCCGCCAAGGGGTCGGCGGCCGACCTGATGCTGGCCAAGCTCGACGGACTCGGCCTCAACTACAACACCGCCAAGTCGGTGGACGACCTGCACGCCGCCTATCCGCACCTGTTCCTGTTCGAGTCCGAGTCGTCCTCCGAGACCTCCACGCGCGGCACCTACCAGGAGCCCGAGCACCTGAACACCGGTGAGAACCACACGCCCGGCGGACGGGCCACGTCCTCGTACGACAACAACCTCGCCTCCTGGACCATGAGCGGCGAGTACGGACACAAGAAGGACCGGGACCGCAAGTGGTTCGCCGGGCAGTTCCTGTGGTCCGGCATCGACTACATCGGGGAGCCCACGCCCTACGACGTCTTCCCGGTGAAGGCGTGCTTCTTCGGCGCGGTCGACACCGCGGGCTTCCCGAAGGACATGTACCACCTCTTCCGCAGCCAGTGGACCGACGAGCCGATGGTCCACCTGCTGCCGTCGACCTGGAACCACCGCGAGGGCGACACCGTCGAGGTCTGGGCGTACGCCAACGTCGACACCGTCGAGCTGTTCCTCAACGGGAAGTCCCTCGGGGCCCGTTCGTTCGACACCAAGAGGACGGTGGACGGCCGGACCTATCTGGAGACCACCGAGGCCACCGGCGACGACAAGACCTTCACCGACGGCCCCCACCCCGGCAGCTACACCAGCCCGAACGGCAGCGCGGGCAAGCTTCACCTCACCTGGAAGGTGCCCTTCGCACCCGGCGAGCTGAAGGCCGTCGCCCGGCGCGGCGGCAGGACCGTCGCCACCGACGTCCTGCGCACCGCCGGCGCGCCGCACGCCGTACGCCTCACCCCGGACCGCGAGAGCGTCGCCGCCGACGGCCGCGCCCTGGTCTTCGTGACCGCCGAGGTGGTCGACCGGGCCGGGGTGGTGGTGCCCGGCGCCGAGCACCTGATCTCCTTCGAAGTCGCGGGCGGCTCCCTGGCCGGCGTGGACAACGGCCGCCAGGAGAGCGCCGAGCGGTACCAGGCGAGCACCCGCACCGCCTTCCACGGCAAGGCGCTGGCCATCGTGCGCTCCGGTACCCGGCCGGGCACGGTGCGGGTGACCGCCCGCGCGCAGGGGCTGCGGGCCGGCACGGCGACCGTGCACGCCCGGCGCGCCGCCTCCCCGGCCACCACACCGGCGCCGCGGTTCGCGCCCGAGCACCCGGCACCCGTGGTCCACCCGCACGCGGACGCGAGCTACTCCGGACGCCCCGACACCCTGCCCGTCGCCGTGCTCGACGGCGATCCGGCCACGGGCTGGTCCAACGGCTTCCACAAGGCGGCCACCGCCCTGCTGCCCGCCTTCGACGGGGCCCGGGCCGAGGACTGGATCTCGGTCGACCACGGACGCACCCGGCGCTACGGCCGGATCGAGGTCTCCTTCACCGTGGACGCCGCGCACAGCCTGCCCGCCGCGGTGGAGGTCGCCGTCTGGGACGGCCGTGCGTGGCGGACGGCCGAGGGCGTCCGCATCGAGTGGGCCGGCGCGTCCGACGCCCCCACGGTGATCGGCTTCGACCCGGTACGCGGCTCCCGCGTCCGGCTCACGCTGACCAGCCGTCACCCGGGTGAGCCGAAGGGCGCGGTCCGGATCAGCCGGCTGGAGGCACCCGCCGTCTGACCGGCCGGACGGCGGTCCGGGCGGGAATCCGTCCCGTCCGGACCGTTGACGGGCTGTCATGTCTGCCACAAACATGGCCTCCGACCGCTTCTGGGAGCGCTCCCATGACCGTCGGTGGCGCTGCCCGCCCCTCACCCCCCGAGGAGCCCGGACGTGAAAAGACGCAGAACCGCGCTCGTCTGCCTGACGGCCCTGCTCGCGGCGGCCGTCACCGCGCTGCCCGCCGCGCCGGCCGGCGCCGACGAGACCGAGCAGGTCAAGAACGGCACCTTCGACAACGGCACCGAGTCCTGGTGGGCGAGCGGCAACGTCACCGCGGCCGTGACCGACGGCCGGCTGTGCGCCGACGTCCCCGGTGGTACCACCAACCGCTGGGACGCCGCCGTCGGCCAGAACGACATCGCCCTGGTCGCAGGGGAGTCGTACAGGTTCTCCTTCACCGCGACCGGCGCGCCCGCCGACCACGTGGTCCGGGCGATCGTGGGCCTGTCGGTGTCCCCGTACGACACCTACTACGAGGTCAGCCCCCAGCTGAGCGTCTCCGGAAACACCTACTCGTACACCTTCACCTCACCTGTCGACACCACCCAGGGCCAGGTCGGCTTCCAGCTCGGGGGCACTCCCGACGCCTGGCGGTTCTGCGTGGACGACGTGTCCCTGCTGGGCGGCGTGGCGCCCGAGCCCTACGTGCCCGACACCGGGCCGCGGGTGCGGGTCAACCAGGTCGGCTATCTGCCGTCCGGGCCGAAGAACGCCACGCTGGTCACGGACGCGACCGCACGCCTGCCCTGGCAGCTGAAGGACGCCGGCGGCCGGGCCGTCGCCCACGGCTGGAGCGTGCCGCGCGGCGCCGACGCCTCCTCCGGACAGAACGTCCACACGATCGACTTCGGCCGCTGGACCCGGCGCGGCGACGGCTACACCCTCGTCGTCGACGGGGAGACGAGCCACCCCTTCGCCATCGGAACGGCCGGCTACGAGCGGCTGCGCACCGACTCCGCGAAGTACTACTACACGCAGCGCAGCGGCATCGCCATCGACGACGAACTGCGCCCCGGCTACGCGCGCCCCGCCGGACACGTGGGCACGGCCCCCAACCAGGGTGACACCGAGGTCCCCTGCCGGCCCGGCGAGTGCGACTACACCCTGGACGTCTCCGGCGGCTGGTACGACGCCGGCGACCACGGCAAGTACGTCGTCAACGGCGGCATCTCCGCCTGGGAGCTGCTGAGCACCTACGAGCGCTCGCTGCACGCCCGCACCGGGAAGCCGTCGAAGCTCGGCGACGGCACGCTCGCCCTGCCCGAGAGCGGCAACAAGGTGCCGGACATCCTCGACGAGGCCCGCTGGGAACTGGAGTTCCTGCTGAAGATGCAGGTGCCCGCCGGGCAGCCGCTGGCCGGAATGGCCCACCACAAGATCCACGACGCGCAGTGGACCGGCCTGCCGCTGCTGCCGAGCGACGACCCGCAGAAGCGCGAACTGCACCCGCCGACCACCGCGGCCACCCTGAACCTGGCCGCGACGGCCGCCCAGGCGGCCCGCCTCTACCGGCCCTACGACCGTGCCTTCGCGGCGAAGGCGCTCGACGCCGCGCGCACGGCCTGGGCGGCGGCCCTCGCCCACCCGGACGTGCTCGCCGACGAGAACGACGGCACCGGCGGCGGGGCCTACCCCGACAGCCGGGTCGACGACGAGTTCTACTGGGCCGCCGCCGAGCTGTACCTGACGACGGGGGAGCGGACGTTCGAGCGGTACGTGCTGACGTCGCCCGTCCACACCGCCGACATCTTCGGCCCGCTCGGCTTCGACTGGGCGCGCACCGCGGCGGCGGCCCGCCTCGACCTGGCCACCGTGCCCAGCCGGCTCCCCGGCCGTGACGCAGTGCGCCGCTCCGTGGTCCGGGGCGCCGACCGCTACCTGGCCACGCTCGAGGCGCAGCCCTACGGGATGCCGTACGCCCCCGACGGCAACGTCTACGACTGGGGCTCCAACGCCCAGGTCCTCAACAACGCGGTCGTCCTCGCCACCGCCCACGACATCACCGGCGGCGCCGCGTACCGTGACGGCGCCGTCCAGACCATGGACTACGTCCTGGGCCGCAACGCGCTGAACATCTCCTACGTCACCGGCTACGGCGAGGTCTCCGCCCACCGCCAGCACAGCCGCTGGTACGCCCGTCAGCTCGATCCCGCCCTGCCGGACCCGCCGGACGGCACCCTGGCCGGCGGGCCGAACTCGGCCATCCAGGACCCCTATGCGCAGAGCAAGCTCCAGGGCTGCGTCGGCCAGTTCTGCTACATCGACGACATCCAGTCCTGGTCGACCAACGAGCACACCGTCAACTGGAACGCGGCCCTGGTCCGCATGGCGTCCTTCGTGGCGGACCAGGGCTGACGGACCACTCACCGTCGCTCACCCGTTCGCTTCCCGCGGTACCGCCGTATCTCCGCCCTGACCTGGTGGTATTTACGGGTCAGTACCCGCGCGGTACCGTGGGAGGCATGCCAGCTCTGAACGTGGAGTTCAGCGACCGCGAGCTCGAGGACCTGCGGCAGATCGCCAAGGAACGCGGTACGTCGATGAAGGCGCTCGTGCGGGAGGCCGCCGCCGCCGACATAGCCCGGCACCGGGCGCTGCAGGAGGGCGCGGAGGCGTTCCGGCGCTTCTTCACCGCCCACGCCGACGAGTTCGCGGCCGCCTTCCCGGACGACGAACCACCTCCGGCACGGCGCGAGGGGCGGGCCGCCTGACCCATGGCACCCGTTCTCCACATCGACGTGCCCTGGCTGCTCCAGCGTCACGAGGAGGTGCTGCCGGAGCAGCCCACGATCAACGACTTCTCCGCGCTGGTCGCCGCCGTCGCCCGGCACCGCGTGGATCCGCCCCGCCTCGGGGTGAACTCCGACCCGGCCTGGCGGGCCGCCGCGCTGCTGCACACCCTCGCCGTGCTCAGACCCCTGCCGTCGGCCAACGCCCGCTTCGCCTGCGCGACGGCCGTCGCGTACATGTTCGCCAGCGGTGTCGGCATCGACCCGCCCTACGGCGCCCTGGTCGACCTCGCGCGCGACCTGCTCACCGGCGACGCCGACGTCTACGGGGCGGCCGACCGCCTGCGGTCCTGGCAGATCTGAGCACGCGTCGGGCGAAAGACCGGCACACGGGCCGACGCCGAGAAATCCGAAAACCCGTGTAAGGGTCAACAGTTGCCGCTGATTCCGGATTTACTTCAGAGAGGTCCGACGTTCCCCGGACGCCTTGTTGACCATGAGTGGTTTGTGCGAGAGTGAAGCGCTCGTGCGGGGGGTGGAGGCCGGGTCTCGCACGCACCGTGGAGAACCGGGACCGATTTCGCCGTGGCGAATTCACGCCCCCCCACGCCACGCCAAAGAGGTATACACCAATTCCCTTTCGGCGACCGGAACTTCTGCGTCACCCGCGCGTGGGAAGGAAACAGCTCAGTGCCCACCCCTCACCCCCCTCGTCCCGTCCATCCGTCCTTCGGCGGGGACCCCGGGGAGTCCGACGAGTGGCTGGCCGCCCGGCTGCGGGAGGGGCCGGAGAGCGAGGCGGCCAGGGCCGTCGCGCTGCTGACGGCCCGGCACTGGCAACCGGCCCACGACTACGCGGCGATCTGCCTCGCCGCCTCGGGCCAGATCGCCGCCATGGTCACCGCCGCCGCCCAGCACCGGGTGCTGGACCTGCTCGCCCAGGGCGAACCGGCCACGGCCCTGCGCCCACGACTGCTGGTGGCCGTGCGCGACACCGTCCGCCAGTGGTCGGCCGACGACGAGATCGGCGGTGTTCTGCCGCACCTGCTCAAACCCGCCGGGGGACGCGGTATGCGGGCGGCGAAGTCCCTGATCCCGGAAAACCGCGCCCTGGCCGCGCGCGCATTCGCCTCCCTTCCGGGACCGGCCCGCTGTTTGCTGTGGCACACGGAGGTCGAGGGCGAACCCATTGCCGTGCCGGCCGGTCTCCTCGGCATGGACACCGACACCGCGTCGGCCACGTACGAACAGGCGCGTGAGCAATTCCGCGACGGTTGTCTGCACGCGCACCGGCAGCTCGCGCCGAACCAGGACTGCCGCTTCCACAACCGTCTCCTCGACGTCCCGATCCGCCGCGGCGGGGATCTGCTGCCGGATGTGCGCAAGCACCTGGCGGAGTGCCGGCACTGCCGCCATGCGGCCGAGCAACTCGCCTACTTCGAACGGGAGCTGGGACCGCTGATCGCGGAGGCGGTGCTGGGCTGGGGAGCCCGGCGCTATCTCGACTCCCGGCCGGGCCGCGCGGGCCGGGGCCCGCAGGGCAGGACCGCCGCCCGGCACCGGGGCCGCGGCCGGCCCGGCCTGCTGGCCCGGTTCCCCGCGCCCGTCCGCCGGCTCCCGGGCCGGCCGCGCTCCGCCCGGTCGCTGCTCAGAGGGGCCGGCGCCGCCTCGGTGGGCGTCCTGGCGGTCGTCCTCGTGGTGAACGTGTGGTCGTACGACGGCGGCGGCGCCGACCCGGCCGCGTCCACCAGCGCCGTCGACGGCGGGGCCACGGCGTCCGCGACCTCCCGCCCGAGGCCGCCCGGTGCCGCCGGACTGCCCACCGCCGCGGACCCCACCCGGCTGCGCAACGTCGCCGCCGGCCTCTGCCTCGACGTCCGGGGCGAGCCGAAGACCGGCGCGGGCGCCCGGCTGGCGGCCTGCTCCCAGGCGTGGACGCAGCAGTGGACCCTGGAGGACGACGGTCTGCTGCGCAGCGTCGCCGACCCCGGGCTGTGTCTGGACTCGCAGGCGGACGCCGGCGTCGTCATCCTCGGTACCTGCGCCGACGAGGGCACCGAGCGCGGCGACGCCGTGCGCTACGACCGCACCGCGCAGGGCGCACTGCTGCCGCGCTGGCAGAACCAGCTCGCCCTCGCCGCCACCACCGGCGCGCCGGACGCCGACATCGTCGTCAAGGTGCACGACGGTTCCACCGCGCAGCGCTGGCGGACCGAGAAGGCCCCGGCGGCGGACGGCTCCCTGTCGATCGCCGGGACCGGGGCCGCGGCCCCGGCCGCCCGGCCGGTGCAGCTCTCGGGTTCCTAGGGCGTGTCCGCACAGTCCCTCCTGCCCCGCGACGCCTGGCACGCACTCTCGCCGTACCGGGCGAAGTCCCGAGTACACCCAGTAGGTGGGGCTGCGCCCGGCAGACCGGGAGCACGCACCAGACGCCGCGGGCCCGCCCAACGGGCGGACGGAGGGGCTTTGCGGCCACGCCCCAGGCCGTGTCCGTACGGCCGGGACGCGGACTTACGCTTGCCGTATGAACCGATGGGAGCAGCTGACCGGCGGTGGGTCCGGTGAGCGGTACGCCGCGCGCTTCGCCGCGCTCGCGGAACAGGGGCAGGACGTCCACGGCGAGGCGCGGTTCTGCGCCAGGCTGGTGCCTGTCGGCTCGCGCGTGCTGGACGCCGGATGCGGCACCGGGCGGGTCCTGATCCAGCTCGCCCGCCTCGGGTACGAGGGCGCGGGCGTGGACCAGGACGCCTCCATGCTGGCCGTGGCCCGCCGCACCGCGCCGGAGCTGACCTGGGTGCGGGCCGACCTCGCGGAGTTCGACCCGGCCGCCGAGGGCCTCGCCCCGGGCTTCGACCTCGTCGTCGCCGCGGGCAACGTCTTCCCGCTCCTCGCCCCGGGCACCGAGTCCGCCGTCGCCGCCACCCTGGCCCGGGCCCTGCGCCCGGGCGGTCTGCTCGTCGCCGGCTTCGGCCTGGACCGGGACCACCTCCCGGTGCCGCCCACGCTGACCCTCGCGGACTACGACGCCCACTGCGCCGCGGCCGGTCTCACCCTCGCCGACCGCTTCGCCACCTGGGACGCCGACCCGTACGACGGCGGGGGCTACGCGGTCAGCGTTCACCGCCGCTGACCCTCAGGCGGGCTCCTCGACGAGGTCGGCCGGGCCCGGCGTGGTGGGGGAGGCGTGGCCGGACAGGGCGAGGGTCAGGTCGAGTTCGGCGAGCAGGCAGCGGATCACATGCTCGACGCCCGCCTGCCCGTCCAGACCGAGGCCGTAGACGTACGGGCGGCCGAGCAGCACCGCCCGCGCGCCGAGCGCGAGCGCCTTGAACACGTCGTCGCCGGTGCGCACGCCGCTGTCGAACAGCACGGTGAGCCGGTCGCCGACGGCCTCCACCACGCCCGGCAGCGCGTCGGCCGCCGCGATCGAGCCGGCCACCTGACGCCCGCCGTGGTTGGACACCACCACGCCGTCCATCCCGGCGTCCGCGGCGAGCCGGGCGTCGTCCGGGTGCAGGACGCCCTTGAGGACGATCGGACCGTCCCAGTTCTCCCTCAGGAAGGCCAGATCCGGCCACGTCTTGCCCGGGTCGGAGAACATGCCGACGAAGTGCATCACGGCCGCGTTCGGGTCCTCGTGCACCGGCTTCGCCAGACCCGCCCGGAACGCCGGGTCGGAGAAGTAGTTGGCGGTGCCCACCCCGTGCAGGAACGGCAGGTACGCCTGGTCGAGGTCGCGCGGGCGCCACGACAGCAGCGGGGTGTCCAGGGTGACGAAGAGGGCGGTGAACCCGGCCGCCTTCGCCCGGTCCAGGAAGCTGCGGGCCACCTCGCGGTCCTTCGGCCAGTACAGCTGGAACCAGCGCTCGGCCTCCCCCATCGCCTCGGCGACCTGCTCCATCGGCGTGCTGGACGCCGAGGACAGGACGAACGGCACGCCCTGCGCGGCGGCGGCCCGGGCGGCGGCGGACTCCGCGTCCGGGTGCATGATCGACAGGACGCCGACCGGTGCCAGGGCCAGCGGGGCGGGCAGGGCGCGGCCCAGCACCTCGACCGAGAGGTCACGCTCGTGCACGTCCCGCAGCATCCGCGGCACGATCCGCCGCCGCGCGAGGGCCCGCCGGTTGGCGCGCGCCGTGGAACCGTCGCCCGCGCTGCCCGCGACGTACCCCACCGGGCCGGGGCCGAGCCGCCGCTCGGTCAGCTCCTCCAGCCGGGTCAGGTCGGTGGGCAGCCGAGGCACCGCGCCCGTCATGCCGTTCAGGTAGATCTCGTACTGGAAGTCCGCCCAGTGCTTCGCCATCCGTACGTCCCGCCCTCTCGTCGTCGAGCTCGCGCGCCGCGAGCACCATACTCGCGAGTACGTCGCCGTCGACCCGGTGGGTGCGGGACTGTTTCGGGAGTGTTTCCGGCCTATCGGCGAACGCCTGGATCACGCCATCCGGCCAGATCAGATGATCAAGAACCGCCCCGTTCCGGACTTGGAACGTTCTAATTCCGTTACTTCCCGCCACTGATTCAACACAAAAGGTTACGCAGATCTGCACGGTCGATGTGTTTTTCGGCGGCGGACTCGGCAGACTCGCGCTCGCCGTTCCGGCCCCGACCCGGCCGTGACGGCACCACCCTCGAAACGAGCGGAAGGATGCACACAATGCGGAACACCGCGCGCTGGGCAGCGACTCTGGGCCTGACGGCCACCGCCGTCTGCGGGCCCCTCGCGGGGGCCTCCACCGCCTCCCCGGCCACCGCCCCCGCCTCGCTCTACGCCCCCTCGGCCCTGGTGCTGACCGTGGGGCAGGGAGAGAGCGCTGCCACCACCGCGCCGCTGCGCGCCGTCACCCTGAACTGTATGCCGAGACCGTCCGGCACCCACCCCGCCGCCGCCTCGGCCTGCGCGGAACTGCGGGGCGCCGGAGGGGACTTCGACGCCCTGGCGGGCGACACCGGCGTGATGTGCACCCGGGAGTACGCCCCGGTCGTCGTCACCGTCGACGGGGTCTGGCAGGGCCGGCGCGTCTCCTACGAGCGCGCCTTCGCCAACGAGTGCGTGAAGGACGCGGTCGGCACGAGCGTCTTCACGTTCTGAGAGACCGGGACCGCGCGGTCCGCGCGACGTGACCGGCTGCTCGTCGCTGGGGAGTGCGAGCAGCCGCCGCGTGGGCCGGAACGGTCCCGCACCGGGGACGGCGGACGGAGTGGGGCCGTCCGCCGTTCTCCGGTATCGGGCCAGGGGGTTCAGCCGCCGTCGGACGGCCCGTCGCCCGGCCCGGACGACCGGGCCCGGTGACTGGTGTCGCACCAGGGATAGCGCCGGCTGCGACGGCAGGTGCACAGGGCGACCCGGAAGCGGTCGGAGGACACCGTCGTCCCGTCCTCCAGCTCGACTTCGACGGGGCCCTCCACCAGCATCGGCCCCCGGCGCCGCACGGTGATCCGGCGGGGCGGGTCAGACGGGGAGTTCGGCACGGACGACCACCAGCTCCTCCTCGTCGTCGGCCAGGGACAGCAGGCCCCGCTGGCGCAGCCAGCGCTCCCGGCCGCGCACCACGGGCCCGAAGGCGATCCGCCGGCGCCTGATCACCGCGGCCTTCATCCCGGCCGCCCGCAGCAGCCCCACGGTCTGTGCGGGGTCGCTGAGCGCGGACTGCACCAGCAGCAGCACGCCGCCGGGCCGCAGCAGGGCGGGAACCTCCCGGCAGATCCGGTCCAGGACCAGCCGGCCGTCGTGACCCGCGTCCCAGGCCCGCGCCGCGCCACGCGGTCGCCGGCCGCCGCCCGGCGCCGGAACGTACGGCGGATTGGCCAGGACCAGGTCGAACGACTCACCCCGCACCGGCGTGAAGAGGTTGCCGCGCAGGACCCGGACCCGTACGCCGGTCCGCGCCGCGTTCAGCCGGGTGGCCCACACGGCACGCCGTGACACGTCCACCGCGGTGACCCGGCCGCCCCGCCGCGCCGCCGCCAGCGCCAGCGCGCCCGAGCCGGTACCCACGTCGAGCACGGCCGCGCCCGGTGGCAGCGACTCGTCGGACAGGGCCCCGGCCAGCAGGGCGGTGTCCTCCTGAGGGGCGTAGACGCCCGGTAGCACCATGAAACTCACGGAACGCCGTGTACCCCCGCGGTCACGAAATATGGGAGGTTCCGGAAGGCTCGCGGACCGCGTCCGTCAGAGGCGTGCGCAGGGAGGAGCGGCCCGCCCGCCAGTCGGCGAGCAGCCGGCCGGCGAAGCGGTCCTCCAGATACCCGGTGGCGTCGACGCCGAAGACGACGTCCGCCGCGAGCTGCGGCTCCAGCTCCAGCAGGCCGTCGATCACCTCGTGCCGGACGATCTGCTCGTGCACCGCGTCGGCCTCGACGTGTTCGTCGTAGAAGTGCTCGGCGGCGGGACCCGCACCGGTACGGCGCATGGCCTCGGCGAGGCGCCGGGACCCGGGCGACGAGGTGATCTCGACGGCCGCGAAGTGGCCGACCAGGGCACCGCGCAGCGCCCGGTGCAGCCCGAACAGGGACATCATGTTCACCGTGGCCAGACACTCGGCGGAGGCCGCGTCGAGATGACGTCCGTACGCCGTGTCCAGGCCCAGGTCCGTCATGAGGTCGGCGAACAGCCGGGCGTGCACCCGGTCGGCACGGCCGCCGCCGTACTCGTCGAACTCCACCGCCGCCATCGCCGCCTTCGCGCGGCCCCACAGCCGCGGCAGCACCCACGCGTGCGGGTCGGCCTCCTTGAGGTGGTACAGGGAGCGCTGGGCAGCGTACTCCCGCAGGTGCCACAGCTCGCCCTCGTCCCGCAGGAAGTGGCTCACGCCCGTGCCGTCGACGGGCTCGACCAGCAGCGCCCCCACCGCGTCCGCCACGCTGTCGTGGACGGGTGTGTCGGCGCGCAGCGCGGACAGGAAGCGGTCCTCCAGCGCCGCCCGGGTGCCGAGCAGACCGGTGTTCCACTCCAGGCGGGGGGACACCCCGGCGAAACCGCGGTAGTGCAGCTCGTAGCACTGGTACAGGGCCAGTTGCAGGTCGTCGCCGTAGGGTGCCGCGGCGGCGACGTCCTCGGCGCCGGGCAGCGCGCCCGTGCCGAGCAGATACGCGCCGACGGCCGCGGAGAGCGGGCCCCGGGCCGTCGGCAGCGGTGGTTCGTGACGGACGTTCTCCATGCGTCGCGGGTACCCGTCCGGCGCCGTCGCATCCGCGCGGACCGGGCATCCGCGGTGCCGCCCTGCCGCCCTACTCCTTGCCGGACTCCTCCTGCGCCTCGGTGTTCGGCGAGGTGGCGTCGCCCGCCTCACCTCGGTGCCGCCGCTCCTCGGCGGACTCCGGGTCGCGGGTCTCGGCCTCCTCGATCTCGCGCATGACCTCCTCGATGGCCGTCTCGGGCTTCTGGGGGCCGCGGTCGCCGTCTCGGGACACGGGGGACTCCTCTTCTCGCTCGTCGTTCCGTCCGGCCGGGCGAGTACCCCGATCCGTCGGACGGACGACTTCCCCGCACGGGCCGATGCCGCCACGACGGGCGGCGGATCCGCCCGTCAGGCCAGCTGCCGCCGCACCAGCTCGTGCAGCCGGCCGCCGGTGTCGGCGAGGAGCTGGGCGGGCGGACCCTGCTGGACCACCTTGCCGTCCTCCATCACCACCACGCGGTCCGCGTCCAGCACCGTCGACAGCCGGTGCGCGATGACGATCCTGGTCGCCCGGAGCGCCTTGGTGCTCTCGATCACCGTGCGCTGCGTCTCGTTGTCCAGGGCGCTGGTCGCCTCGTCGAAGAAGAGCACGCGCGGCCGGCGGATCAGCGCCTGCGCGATCATCAGCCGCTGCCGCTGGCCCCCGGAGACCGCCCCGCTGCCCGACACGATGGTGTGCAGGCCCATCGGCATCCGCTTGATGTCCTCGGCCAGCCCCGCCATCTCCGCCGCCGCCATCGCCTCCTCGGGCGTGTACGGCTCGGTGCCGCAGATGACGTCCAGGATCGAGCCGGTGAACGGCTGCGCGTGCTGGAGCACCACCCCGCACTGCCGGCGCACCGCGGACGGGTCGAGCGCGGCCAGGTCCTGACCGTCGTACAGGACGCTGCCCGACAGCGGACGGTCGAAGCCGATGAGCAGCCTCAGCAGGGTCGACTTGCCGCAGCCGCTGGGGCCGACGACCGCCACGAACTCGCCCGGCCGCACCGCGAACGACACGTCGTCGAGGACCAGCGGACCGTCGTCGGTGTACCGGAACGACAGCCGCCGCGCCTCGATCGCCCCGGACAGCGGCCCCGGCCGCGTGCTCGCGGTGCGCACCTCCGGCGCCGCCTCCAGCACCGGCTTGATCTCCTCGAACAGCGGCAGCGCCGCCACCGCCGACACGAAGGCACCGGTCAGCTGGGTGACCGAGGTCAGGAGCATCGTCACCGAGGTGTTGAAGGTGAGGAAGGCCGCCGCCGACATCGAACCGCGGGCCGGCCCCGCCAGCAGCATGAACATCAGCAGCGTGCACAGCGGCAGATACACCGCGCCGAGCACCGCGTTGAGGTTCTTGACCCGCCCGGCGCGCTGCTGGAGCTCACGACTGCGCGCGAACTGCGCCGCCCACGCCGCGTAGGCGTAGTTCTCGGCCGCCGCCACACGCAGCTTGGGCAGGCCGCGCAGGGTCTGGAAGGCCTGGTTGTTCAGCTTGTTGGTGAGCCGCACCAGCCGCCGCTGCCAGCGCACCTGCCACAGCCCGAGCCCCAGGAACACGCCCGCCACGACCACCAGCATGGCGATCGCCGCGAGCGCCATCGGCACGCTGTACCAGAGCAGCAGCCCCAGATTCATGGCGCCGACCGTCACCGACTGGGCCACCGTCGGCCCGACCCCGGCCAGCAGCCGGCGGATCGCGCTGATCCCCATGGCCGCGCTCGCCAGCTCACCCGTGGAGCGCTCGGTGAAGAACCGGGTCGGCAGCCGCAGCAGCCGGTCCCACACGGCCGGCTGGAGGGTCGCCTCGACCCGGCCCTCCAGCCGCAGGATCGTGAGGTTCTGGAGCAGCGTGAACGCCGCCGCGACGACACTGCTCAGCATCACCGCGAGACACACCTGCACGATAAGCCCGGTCTGCGCCTTCGGCACGAACTCGCCGAGCACCTTGCCGGTCGCCACCGGCACCAGCGCGCCGATCGCCACCGTCACCAGACCCGCGAGCAGCAGGCTCGCCAGATCGCCGCGCGTGCCCCGCAGACAGAACCGCAGCAGCCGCAGCGGACCGAGCCGGCGCTCGGGCAGCGGCCGGTAGAACATCACCGCCCGCGGCTCGAACTCCTCGGCGTTGGCCTTCTCGACCGGTGTCTCCCGGCCGGTCGCCGGGTGGACGGCCACATAGCCGCCGCGCCGCCACAGCAGCGCCACCGGCGCCCCCGACAGGGCCCGGTGCCCCACCAGCGGCCCGACGTCGTCCCGCCACCACCGGCCCTCCAGCCGCACCGCCCGGGTGCGGACCCGGGAGGCCAGGGCGATCCGCTCCACCGGGTCGAGCCGGTCGCTCTCGGCGCCGTTCTGCGCGGGCTCGGCCAGCGTGATCCCGGCCGCCCGGGCGACCAGCTCGCAGGCCGCGTACGTGGCGTCCGCGTCGGCGGCCGTGGCCCGCTTGCCCGACCGCCTGCCGATGGAGGCGAGCAGCGTCCGGTCGGCCTGGGCGCGCACCGCCTCACCGGCCTTGATACCGGCCGCCGTACGCGTCTCGTGGGTGCGCTCCAGCTGTTCGATCCAGCGGTCCAGCGTGGTCAGCAGCCGGTACTGCTGGTCGACCATGCTCTGCCACAGCGCCGGGTCCATCAGCAGGTCGGCGGCGGCCTCCTCGCCGTACACCGCGCCGTACTGCACGCTGCCCGGCGGCACCTGCATCCAGAACACGTCGTCGTCCGTCGGCGCCGCCGCCCGCTCGGAGGCCATCGGCGCCTGGAAGAGGATGGACAGACTGCGCCCGACGCCGAGGGCGAGGGCGTACTCCAGCGGACTCGTCGTCGGCGGCACGTACTGCGGGTTGCCGTACTCGTCGTACGACCAGGTCTGCGTGGGCGCCGGCTGGTACAGCTCCCGCAGCCCGATGCGGTGCACCACGCAGTCCCGCAGGGGACGGGCGACCAGCGTGTGCTGGGGGCCCGCCACCGGACCCAGCAGCACCGAGCCCGCCTCCAGGCGGCCCAGATGGTGCCAGTGGCCCTGCTGCCCGGCGTCCACCGCGAACAGGTCCACCGCGCCGGACACGACCAGCCAGAGCACCTGCGGGCCCTCCAGGTCGAGGCGGTTGAACCCGGCGCAGTCCACGCGCGTGCCCAGGGAGCCGAGCGGGCCGAGGACGAGATCGCCCTGCCCTTCGTGCACCGTCGTCATCTCACCGCTCCCCGACCAGCGCCGCGTACGCGCCGCCGCGCGCCACCAGTTCCTCGTGCCGCCCGCGCTCCACGACCGATCCGTGCGCCAGGACCACGATCTCGTCGCTGTCCCGCACGGTGCTCAGCCGGTGCGCGATCACCACGCACGCGCAGCCGCGCCGGCGCAGGTTGTCCATCACCACCAGCTCGGTCTCCGCGTCCAGCGCGCTGGTCACCTCGTCCAGGACCAGGATGCTCGGCCTGCGCACCAGCGCCCGTGCGATCTCCAGCCGCTGGCGCTGCCCGCCGGAGAAGTTCCGGCCGTCCTGCTCGACCCTGCTGTGGATGCCACCAGGACGGCGCATCACCACCTCGTACAGCGCGGCGTCACGCAGCGCCTCCACCACGGCGTCGTCCGGGACCGACGGGTCCCACAGCGCCACGTTGTCGCGCACCGAGCCCTCGAAGAGGAACACGTCCTGGTCGACGAAGGAGACCGACGACGCCAGAGCCCCGCGCGGAATGTCCTCCAGCCGTTGCCCGTCGATGCGGATCACGCCCTCCCACGGCGTGTACAGGCCGGAGATCAGCCGGGACACCGTGGACTTGCCGCTGCCCGAGCCGCCGACGAGGGCCACCTGCTGCCCCGGACCGACCGTCAGGTCGAAGCCGCTCAGCAAGGGCTTGTCGAGGGGGCTGTAGCCGAACGAGATGTTCTCCAGCTCGACATGGCCGTGCAGCCGGCGCGTGGAGTCGGACCCGCCGGCGCGGCCGTAGAGCGGGTCGGCCCGGAAGTTCTCCACGTCCTTCAGCCGGGCCACGTCGGCCGCGAAGTCCTGGATGCGGCCCGCGACGCCGTTCAGCCGGGTCAGCGGAGCCGTGAACCGGGTGACCAGCGCCTGGAAGGCGACCAGCAGACCGATCGAGATGTGCCCCTCGACCGCCCGCATACCGCCGATCCACAGGATCAGCGCGCTGTTCAGCGTGGCGAGCGTCGGCGCGACCACGCCCAGCCACGCGCTCGGCACCCCGAGCCGCTGCTGCTCCTCCAGCGTGGTGGCGTGCTGCCCCGCCCACTTGCGGAAGTAGCCGTCCTCACCGCCGGTCGCCTTCATCGTCTCGATGAGCTGGAGGCCCGTGTACGCCGTGTTGGTCAGCCGGGCCGTGTCCGCCCGCAGCTTCGCCGTCCGCGTCGCCCGCAACTTGATCACGACCCGCATCGCCACGATGTTGAGCAGCGCCACGCCGATGCCGACGAAGGTGAGCTGAGGGTCGTACGTGTACAGCAGCACGGCGTACAGCACGACCACGATCGCGTCGACGCCCGCCGCCGCGAGGTCGCGGGCCAGGGTCTCGGCCACGGCGTCGTTGGACTGCAGGCGCTGCACCAGGTCGGCCGGGCTGCGCTGCGAGAAGAACGTCACCGGCAGCCGCAGCAGATGGCGCAGGAAGCGGGCGCTGGAGAGGGTGGAGGAGATGATGCGGCCGTGCAGCAGGTTCGCCTGCTGGAGCCAGGTCAGCACCACCGTGAGCAGCACACAGGCCGCCATCGACGCGAACAGCACACCCAGCAGCGAGGTCTGCTTGCCGATCAGGAACATGTCGATGTAGGTGCGGCTCAGCGCGGGCACCGCCGCGCCCACCGCCACCAGCAGCAGGCTCGCCAGCACGGCGGCGGGCAGGGTGCCCGCGGTGCCGCGCAGCCGGGCCGGCATCGCGCCGAGCACACCGGGCCTGCGACCGCCGCGGGTGAAGCCGTCGCCGGGCTCCATGGTCAGCACGACCCCGGTGAAGCTGCCGTCGAACTCCTCCAGGGACACGAAACGGCGTCCCTTGCCGGGGTCGTTGACGAACACCCCGCGCCGGCCGAAGCGCCGGCCCATACCGTCGTAGACGACGTAGTGGTTGAACTCCCAGAAGAGGATGGCCGGCGCCGTCACCTCGGCGAGGGCGGCCAGGTCCATCTGCATGCCCTTGGCGGTGAACCCGTAACCGCGCGCCGCCTTCAGCAGATTGCTGGCGCGTGAGCCGTCGCGGGAGACGCCGCACGCGATGCGCAGCTCCTCCAGCGGGACGTGCCGTCCGTAGTGGCCGAGGACCATCGCGAGGGAGGCGGCGCCGCACTCGACGGCCTCCATCTGGAGCACGGTGGGCGTACGGACGGTCTTCGCCCGGCTCTTGGGAACCGTGCGCCTGGGCGGGGCGGCACGGCGTCTGCCCCGGTTGTCGGTCGCGGTGGTCACGGCAGCAGCCAATCGACGGGACGCTGCCCGGCCAGCCGGATGGAGCCCGTGGCCAGCGTCATGGAGGTCAGGTCGTACGGCGGTCCGCCCGCGGACGACCAGGCGTATCCGCTCTTCGTGGACGCCGAGGTGTCGAGGCGCACCGTCACGGCCACGGGCCTGCCGTCCTCGGTGAACTGCTCGCCGAGCTGGGCGTCCCCGAGGAACGCGCCGATCGACTGGGCCGACTGGGCCGAGCGGTCCACCGACTGCACGTGGCCGCGCAGCACGCCGTACTCCTGGGACGGCACCGACTGCACGGTCAGGTCGACCGGGGCGTCGGCGGGTATGGCGGCGGCGTTCTCCGCGGGGACGTACACGGTGGCGTAGAGCGGGTCCCCGGCGTGGGCGACCTTCTCGACCGACGCGACGTTCGCGCCCGTCCGGATGATCTGGCCGACGGTGGCGGCGAGCGCGCTGACGCGGCCCGCGTCGAGCGAACGCACGACGGTGTCGCCCTCGGCGGTACGCACCTTCAGCACGGGGGAGTCGGCGGCCAGCCGCTCGCCCTGGCGGGCGAGCACCGCGGTGACCTGGCCGGAGACCGGGCTCTGCAGGACGTAACTGCCCTGGCCGTGGGTGAGGACGGCGGGCGCGCCGACCGTGGAGGTCACCGAGCCGGTCACCGCCCACACGGAGGCGGCGGCCATCGCGACGACGGTCACGGACAGCACCAGCCACCCCTGCGGGCGGGCGAAACGCACCGGAAGGTCGAGCTCTTCCGGCGACTGGAGTTTGGCGAGGGCCTGTTGGCGGAACTGCACGTCGGACGTATCCCAGGGGAGCGCTCGGAAAACCGTCGGGGAACCGCCGAAAAGTCCCGGAGCCGGGGTACGGCTCCGGGACTCAGCGGCACGAGGGCGCGATCAGAGACCGGCGACCAGGTTGGTGACCGGGGCCGTGTTCAGGCCGGTGACACCCTCGACGGTGCCGACGGCGGTGTTGAGCAGACCCGAGACCGGGGCGATGCCGTCCACCAGGCCGGTGACGGTGCCGACGGCGTTCACGTTCAGGCCACCGGAGACGTTGTCGAGCTCGGCGTCGGAGATCTCGACGGTCTCGACCTGGGGGGTGGAGTTCATGATGGAACTTCCCTTCATATAGCCAATTCACAAGGGGGGAGCGGCCCCCTCTGGGGACAGATGACGGCCGCGACCACGGCGGCCTCGGCGCCCGCTTCCGGAGCCCTCCGCGGCCTCCGCGGTGCGATGGATCAAAGCACGCGGCCGGTCGGCCCTTCCAATCAATCACCCCTCTCACCTGGACACTTGCAACGCCGGGGCGCCCAACCGTGCAGGAGTGCGCACGTCTTCGCGGCCACTTCTTCACACCGGCGGCGGCATCGGGACGCGCCACCCCTTGCCCGGACCGCCGCGAATCCGGCACTCCCGCCCCAAAGGCGTGCGCGGCGCCCGACGGTTGTGGAGAACGCACAGCGGGGGTGACCGGGTTGGGCAGTCGATGTGCAGATTCGCTGAAGCCCGGATTCCGCTCGACGGGTGCGACAGAGCGTCGTCGGCCAGTCGCGGAGCGTGCCGGGTGGGCGGGATTGAACGGCCCGTCGGGTCCGTGCGTACCAACAGCCATCCAGGCGCCCCCACAAGAGCTGCCGACCGGCGGCACGGACCCCGTCCCAGGAGGTCGAGAAGTTTGAGTCACAAGCGAATCCCGAAGCGCAAGGCCGCGCTGGCGGCAGGCTCGGTGGTCGCGCTCGGCGCGGCCGCGATCCTGCTTCCGAACGCCAACGCCTCGCAGGACGGCGGCGATTCGGGCGACACCGCCGCCGCGCCGCGGACGCTCAGGGCGGCGGACGCCTCGGATCTCGCCTCACAGCTCTCCGGACTGCTCGGCGACGCCTTCGCCGGCTCCTACTACGACGCCGGCAAGCGGCAGCTCGTCGTCAACGTCGTGCCCGGCGACAACAACGATGCCGTCGTGCGGGCGCAGAAGGCGGGAGCGGCCGTCCGCGAGGTGGACAACAGCATCGCCGACCTCAGGTCCGGCGCACGCACCCTGAAGACCGAGGCGACCATCCCCGGCACCTCGTGGGCCGTCGACCCCCGGACCAACAAGATCCTCGTCACCGCCGACAGCACCGTCACCGGCGCCTCGTGGGACCGGCTGGAGTCCACCGTCGAGGACCTCGGCCCCGGCATGGCGACCCTCAAGAAGTCCCCCGGCACCTTCAAGACGTTCCTGTCCGGCGGAGACGCCGTATTCGGCGGCGGCGCCCGCTGCTCGCTCGGCTTCAACGTCACCGCGGCGGACGGCTCGCCCGCCTTCCTCACCGCCGGTCACTGCGGGGTCGCCGCCGCACAGTGGTCCGACGCGCAGGGCGGGCAGCCGGTCGCCACCGTCGACCAGGCCGTCTTCCCCGGACAGGGCGACTTCGCGCTCGTCACCTACGACGACCCGGCGACCGAGGCGCCCAGCGAGGTGAACGTCGGCAGCCAGACCGTCGCGATCAGCGGGGCGGCGGAGGCGACGGTCGGACAGCAGGTCTTCCGGATGGGCAGCACCACCGGACTGGCCGACGGACAGGTCCTCGGCCTCGACGCCACCGTGAACTACCCCGAGGGCACCGTCACCGGCCTCATCCAGACGAACGTGTGCGCCGAACCCGGGGACAGCGGAGGCTCCCTGTTCACCCAGGACGGCCTGGCCATCGGGCTCACGTCCGGGGGCAGCGGCGACTGCACGGCGGGCGGCGAGACCTTCTTCCAGCCGGTCACCACGGCCCTGCAGGCGGTCGGCGCGACGCTCGGCGACGCCGGTGCGGGGGACCGGGCCGGTGGTGAAGGTGCAGGTGCCGGTGACCAGAGCGGTGGTGAGGGCGCCGGTGCAGGTGATCAGGCCCGAGACGAGGGCGCCGGTGCCGGTGACGGCGTGGGGGACGCCGGTGACGGAGCGGGGGCCGTCGGTGCGGACGGCTCCGGTACGAGGCAGAGCCACTGATCCCGCCGGACATCCCCCACCGCCCAGGCATCACCCCGGTGGGGGATGTGCGGCAACGGGCGCAGGGCTTGCGCACCCGGATCGCGGCTTCCCCGGTCACAGGGGCTGCGCGGCCGTCCCAGACACGCTGTAATGGCGACGTGGTCAGTGAGGGCGCGGCGGAACGCGGGACGAGAACGCTGCGTGCCGAGGGTGCCCTGAAGGCGGTCACGGCCCTCCCGGACCGCGGCGACCGACTGCGCCGCGTCCTCGAACAGGCGCTTGTCTTCGGCGGCGCCGCCTTCGCCGCCGTGTACACGCCCGGCCAGGACCGCGAGCTGCTCTGCCTCGCCGAGTCGGTCGGCGTGCCGCGGACCCTGTACGGCGTACGCGACACCTACCCCGCGGCCGGCGGCTCCCCGGTCGCCGACGCCCACCGGGACGGGACTCCGGTGTGGCTCGGCCCCGAGGAGTTCGCCGGGTCCGCCGAGTCCCGGCACGTCCCCTCCAGCGGCTTCTCCCTCGCCGCCCTGCCCGTCCCCGGCGACGGCGGCTGTCTCCTCGCCCTGACGGAACGCCCGGGGGGCTTCGGCCCCGAGGACCGGGACTGTCTGGAACGGGTCGCCGAGGCCGCCGTCGGACCCGCCCCGCCGGCGCCGGCCGAGAGCCAGGAGCTGCGGCCCGACGCGTTCTCCCTGGCCATGGACACCGGCCGGGTCGAGGTCGGCGACGACATCCTGCGCTTGTTCGCCCTGACTCCGGACGACTTCGACGGCAAGGTCGAGACGCTGCTCGGCCTGACCGTGCCCGAGGACCTGCCCTCCCTCATGTCCGTGGTCGAGCCCGACCACATGTCCATCGGCGACCGGGAGCTCGAGTTCCGGGTCCTGCAGCCCACCGGCCCGCCGAAGTGGCTGCAACTGCGCGGGCGCCTGCTGCCGGGCGGCGACGGCCGGCCTGCCCGCCTCGTCGGCACCGTCGCCGACGCCTCCACCCTGCGCCCCGACGTCACCGACGTCGCCCGCGTCCAGCGCCTGGCCGCCGCGCTGGCCACGGCGGGCACCGTACGGGACGTCAGCCAGGCCGTCGTCGCCGCCCTGCGCAGGCCGCTGCGCGCCGACCGGATCGCCCTGGCCGAGCTGGAGGGCGACCGGCTCGTCGTCACCGTCCTCGACCCGCCGGAACCCGAGTCGTGGCCCGAGCTGTGGCGGCTGGAGTGGCGCACCGAGTGGCCCGACGCGCCCGTCCGAGCCATGCCCACCCTCGCCTCCGCGCTGCGCGAGGGCCGCGCCCAGATCTGGCCGGCCGGCACCGCGCTGGAACCGGCGCTCGCCGACGTCGGCCCCGGCGGCCTCGCCGTCCTGCCGCTGCCGGCCGCGGGCCGCACGGCCGGCGTCTGCCTGATCGGCTGGGACTCCCCGCACGACTTCGGCCCGGACGAGCGCGCCCTGCTCACCGCCTCCGCCGGTCTCGCCGGTCAGGCGCTGATGCGCGCCCACGCCTTCGACGCCGAGCACGAGCTCGTCGGCATGCTCCAGCGCCAGCTGCTGCCGCGCCGCCTGCCGGAGCTGCCCGGCGCGGTCGCCGTCGCCCGCTATCTGCCCAGCACGGCCGGACTGGAGCTCGGCGGCGACTGGTACGACGTGATCCCGCTGCCCGACCACCACGTCGCCCTCGTCATCGGCGACGTCCAGGGCCACAGCGCCGGCGCCGCCACCCTCATGGGCCAGATGCGCACCGCCCTGCGCGCCTACGCCGTCGAGGGGCACCCACCGGACGTGGTCGTCTCCCGGGCCAACCGGCTGCTGACCGACATGGGCACCGACCTCTTCGCCACCTGCGCCTACGTCGACCTCGACATGGAGGAGGGCTCCGCCTGGTGCGTGCGCGCGGGGCACCTGCCGCCGGTGCTGCGGCATCCCGACGGCTCCACGGAGATCGCGGAGGCGGAGGGCGGCCCGCCGCTCGGCGTGGTGACGCAGGCCGACTTCCCGATGAGCCCGCTGCGGCTGCGGCCCGGGACCCTGATCGCCCTCACCACGGACGGGCTCGTGGAGTCCGCCGACGCCGACATCGACGAGGGCATGGACCGCTTCGCGCACGCGCTCAGCGTCTCCGACCCCGCCCACCTCGGTCTCGTCGCCGACGCCCTCCTCGGCAACGCCCGCCGCAGCGACGACGTCGCCCTGCTGCTCGTGCGCTACGACGGCATGGAGACGCGCCCGCGGCGCGAGACCTGGACGGTGTGGCGGCTGCCCGAGGCCGTCCGGCACGCCCGCCGCTTCACCCACCGCACCCTGCGCTCGTGGGGCGTGCCCGCGGACGGCATCGACGCCGCGCTCCTGGTCGTCTCCGAGCTGGTCACCAACGCACTGGTGCACACCGACGGCACGGTCCGCCTCGACCTCACCCTGGTGGGCGGCCGACTGCGCCTCGCGGTCGCGGACGCGTCGCCGCGTACGCCCGTCAAACCGACCAGCATCGGCTGGGAGGCCACCGGCGGGCGCGGCATCCTGCTGGTCGAGGCGGTGTCCTCAACCTGGGGGACGATCCCGGTCAGCGGTGGCAAACAGGTGTGGAGCGAGATCTCCCTGGGCCGGTGAGGGCGGCGCCGGGCCCCCGGTTTCACCGGTGGACGCCCGGGGACCCGAGGGACACCGGCACCGGAAACAGAGAGAAGATGATGCCTCGTGAGCGCGGACACCAGCGAGAAACCCGTTGTCCGCCGCCTGGAGACGGGCTGGTCGCAGGCCCGTCGCCTGCGCGGCAAGGGTGCCGTGCGCACCTGGGTTCCGGCCGTCGAGGACGGCGACGTCCCGCGCACGCCGCAGACGGGCCAGGAGTCGAACATCGTCCGGGGCGACGACTGACCGCACCCCGGGACGGAGATCGTCGCGCGCCGGCCACCGGGCCGGCGCGGCGCGTGTCCGGACCCGGCCGGTGTCCGGCGGCGGGTCCCTCAGCAGTGGGTCTTGGCGAGCAGCTCCAGGATCTCGGCCGTGGTGCCCGTCTCGCCCAGTCGTGGGAAGATCCGCTCGACGCTGTTGCGGTGCGCGTCCGCGTCCATGTCGGTCATGGCGTCGGTGGCGAGGGTGACGTGATAGCCGTGCTCGTACGCGGCCCGGGCGGTGGACTCCACGCCGATGCTGGTGGCGATGCCGGCCAGCACGATCTGCGTGACGCCCCGGCGCCGGAGCTGGACGTCGAGACCGGTGCCGTGGAAGGCGCCCCAGTTGCGCTTCGTGACGGTGAGGTCGCCGGGGTGGCCGGTCAGCTCGTCGACCAGGACGTCCCAGCCCTCGGGCCGGGTCCCGCCGGAGCCCCCGGCATCGGTGCGGCCGGGCACGGCGTCCGCGCCGTCGGCGGCGAAGGAGACCCGGACCAGCACCACGGGCAGGTCCCGGGCGCGGAAGGCGTCCGCCAGCGCGGCGCTGCGTGCGACGACCTCCCCGGCGGTGTGGGGCCGGACCGGGGCGGCGACGATGCCGGCCTGCAGGTCGATCACGACGAGGGCGGCGCGGGGGTCCAGGGCGGTGACTGCCATGGGGGAGGCCTTTCGGGTGGGTCGGGGTGGTTCAGCCGCGGGCGGGCCGGCAGGTGACGCGGTCCGCCCGGGCACGTGCGGTGTCACGGCCGGGTCAGCCGCTCCAGCAGGGCGAGTGCGTCGAGGAGCGTCTCCCGTTCCCCGGCGGTGCACCGGTCCTGGAGGGCGCGGGCCAGCCACTCCTCGCGGACCTGCCGGTTGCCCTCGATGCGGGACCGGCCGGCCTCGGTGAGGGTCACGAGCTGCCGGCGGCCGTCCTCCGGATCCGGACTGCGGCGGATCAGACCGTGCCGGTCGAGGGCGACCAGGGTGGCCGCCATCGACTGCGGCCGGACGCCCTCGGCGGACGCCAGCGCGCTGGCCGTCGCCGCGCCGTGCTTGCCGACCAGGGTGAGGGCCGACACCTGGGAGGGCGTGAGGTCCTCGTCCCGGGCGACCTCCCGGATCCGTCGCCGCAGCCGGCTGAAGACCACGTGCAGCTCGCGCGCGGCACGGGCGGCGGAATCGGAGACGGCCCCGGCGGGTTCCACGGCATCGGCTTGCATACCGCCACCGTAATTTCGACAGGCAAGACTGTCCAGTTCGTCCTGAACAGCTTTACCTGCCCATTGCGGAGACCTGGCCGCTAGGCTGGATCCGTGCGCCTCCTGCTCATGTCCGACACCCACCTGCCGAAGCGGGCCAGGGAACTGCCCGCGCCCCTGCTGGCGGAGATTCCCCGCGCCGACGTCGTCGTGCACGCCGGGGACTGGGTCGACACGGACACGCTCGACCTGCTGGAGGAGCACAGCCGGCGCCTCGTGGCGGTGTACGGCAACAACGACGGACCGGGCCTGCGCGCGCGGCTGCCCGAGATCGCCTACGCCGACCTCGGCGGGCTGCGCTTCGGCGTCGTCCACGAGACGGGCGCCGCCCAGGGCCGCGAGGCACGCTGCGCCGCCCGCTTCCCCGACCTCGACGTGCTGGTCTTCGGGCACAGCCACATCCCGTGGGACACCACGGCCGACACCGGCCTGCGGCTGCTCAACCCAGGTTCCCCGACCGACCGGCGCCGCCAGCCGTACTGCACGTACATGACCGCCACGGCCGCCGACGGCCGCCTCGACGACGTCCAACTGCACCGCCTGCCGCTGCGCCGGCGGGCCTCGTAGGGGACCGGAAAAGGGCGGAGGGACAGGGGACGGGCAGCGCCCTCGTGGACGCTGCCCGCTACGTGCCGGGTCGTTCCGTGTCGGAGGAGTCGGCCCGGTCGCTACGAGTGTGCGCTGTCACGGACCTCCTTCCGTCAGGAGTACTGCGGAGGACATGCATGCCTCTTCGATGCCGTGCGACTACCCCTCCCGGCGCGGCTCACACACCGGGCTCACGTAAAAAAGGGGACTCGATGTCCTCGGCGCGACCCGGCGGAGGTCAGGCCGACGGCCCGGTCCAGCCGGCCGCGACATGGCCCAGCCGAACGCGCTGCGGATGGTCGCCGACCGGGACGGAGACCGACTTCTCGCCGGTCGCGAAGTCGATGGCGGTGACCTGGTCGGCGCCGCTCTCGGAGATCACGCAGTGCGTGCCGTCGCCGCTGACCGTGGCCCAGTAGGGCTTGGCGGCCGGCACCAGCGGGCCCTCCTTCAGCGTCGTCCGGTCGACGACCGTCGCGTAGTCGTCCATCGTGCCCGCGACGCAGATCTTCGCGCCGTCCGGGCTCATGGACAGGCCGTGGTGCCGCGAGTCGTTGACCCAGGTGGTGCGGTCCTCGCTGGTGGCCGGGTTCTTCGGCAGGGTCTTGGTCCGGGTGATCCGGTCGGTGGCGAGGTCGTACTCGAAGAAGCCGTTGAAGAACGAGACCTGGAAGTACAGCGTGGACTCGTCGGGCGAGAACACGGCGGGCCGCACGGCGTCGGAGTAGTCGCCGAGACCGATCGCGTCGAGACGCTCACGCATGTCGATGACCCTGACCTGCCGGAAGGTCGTCGTGTCCACGACCGTGATGCGCCGGTCGCCCTTCGTCCAGTCGAGCCAGGGCGCGTCGAGCGCGGTGTTGACCTCGCCGATGGACATGTTCCAGAGGTACTTGCCGTCCTTGGTGAAGATGTTCTCGTGCGGCTTGGCGCCCGTGCCGAAGGATCCGAGCTGCCGGCCCGTCTCGATGTCCAGCACGTGCACCGTGTCGGACGTCGACGCCGACACCGCGACACGGGTTCCGTCCGGCGAGACCGCCATATGGTCGGCGCGGTAACCCGACACGGGGAATCGCCAGTTGAGGCGGCCGGTGGCGAGGTCGATGGAGACGACGTCCGCGAAGCTGGGCCGGGAGACGACGAGCGACCTGCCGTCCGGCGTCGAGTACATGTCGTCGACGAACTGGTCGTGTCCCTCGCCGACGCTGTTGCGGATGGCCTGGAAGTAGATCCAGCGGATCGGGTCGGCGTTGATCTCGGCCATCCGCTGCTCCCGGTCCGGGACGACACCGATCCGGCCGATCCTGGCGAAGTCGCCGGTGGAGCCGATGACGTCGGCGGTGCCGTCCCAGTTGTTGCCGACGAACATCACCTCGCGGAGCGCGGCGGGGGCCTCCCGGGACGGGGTGGCGGTGGCCGCCGCCGCGGTCGCGGGAGCGGCGACGGCGGCGGTGAGTGCGAGGGCGGCGGCCACGGAGCACAGGTGCCTGGATCTGGAAACAGGCATGCTGCTGTCTCTCCTCTGCAGGTGGGGGCGCGGAGTGAACAGACCTGGTTTCAAAGGAACTTACTGAAAAGTAAGGAGAGAGCGCCCCCACCACAAGACCGCGGACACGACAAAAACCGGCCCCGGCGCGAGGAATCGGCACCGGGACCGGCAGGGACCGCAGCCCTCGGCTACTCGTCCCATGCCTGGATCATGGTCTGCCGGACGATCTTCCCGTCCCGCAGCGACATCATCGACTCCGACAGGACGCGCGCGCCGTCGGGATAGGCGCAGGACTCCGTGAATGCGGCCCGGTCGCCCTGGACGACGCACTCCTCGAGGTGGTGCGTCATGTCGCGGCTGTAGACGTCGTCGAGCATCTCGGCGATCTCGTCGCGGCCGTGCAGGACCTTCGGGCTGCTGGGCTGGGTGTAGCGGTCCACGATGCGGATCTCCGCGTCGTCCGCGTAGAGCGACAACATGGTCGCCGCCGTCTCCTCCTCGATTCCCCGGCGCAGTACTTCGCTGTCGAAGCCGGTGCCTGTGCTGGTGCCCATGACGACCTCCTTCGAAGGTCGCGGCCCGACCGGGACGGACCGCGGAGGGCCTCTCCTTCGAGCCTCCTGCGCCCGGGCGGCTCGGGCAAGCCCTGCCGTACCGATGCTCCCGACGGGTGAGCGCGGTGGCCCGCCCGTGTCCGGTCGCGGCCCGTTCGCGTTGCCGAAGCATGATCTCACCACGACGCATCGCCGCCGCCCTCGGTCTCGCCGCGGCTCTCGCCGGCCTCGTCGCGCCGATGGCGAACGCCGCCGACCCGGGCTCCGCGCAGGCAGGGCCACTCGGTCCGGCGCTCGGCTCGCTCGCCGTCGACGGCCTGCCCGCAGGGCGTGACGACTCCCGGACGATCCCCGCCGTCCATCTGCACCGGCCCGACACCCGCGACCAGCTGCGACAGGTCACCGGACTGCTGTCCCCCGTGTTCGGCGCCGCCGCCGGAGGCTGACGTCCCGCGCCGCGTCTCCCGTGAGGGCCGCCCGCGTCCGGGCGGCCCTCACGCGTGCCACGGGCCCGGCCGCCGGGACCGCGTCGGCTCCGCGCACCGCGGATCGTCGAACCGCCCCGTCACCGGCGCCCTGACGATCAGTTGCGCGTAGGGTCGGGGAGGAACCACGAGTGGGCGAAGAAGGAGTCAGGACCATGGCGCAGGAAGTACGCGGCGTGATCGCACCGGGCAAGGACGAGCCGGTGCGGATCGAGACGATCGTCGTGCCCGATCCCGGACCGGGCGAGGCCGTGGTCAAGATCCAGGCCTGCGGCGTCTGCCACACCGACCTGCACTACAAGCAGGGCGGCATCAGCGACGACTTCCCCTTCCTGCTCGGCCACGAGGCCGCGGGCATCGTGGAGTCGGTCGGCGCCGGGGTCACCGACGTCGCCGCCGGCGACTTCGTGATCCTCAACTGGCGTGCCGTGTGCGGCAAGTGCCGGGCATGTCTGCGCGGGCGCCCCTGGTACTGCTTCGACACCCACAACGCCGAGCAGAAGATGACCCTCGCCTCCACCGGCCAGGAGCTCTCCCCGGCGCTCGGCATCGGCGCCTTCGCCGAGAAGACCCTGGTCGCCGCCGGGCAGTGCACCAAGGTCGACCCGTCCGTCTCCGCCGAGGTCGCCGGCCTGCTGGGCTGCGGCGTGATGGCAGGCATCGGCGCCGCCATCAACACCGGCGACGTCGGCCGCGGCGACACCGTCGCCGTCATCGGCTGCGGCGGCGTCGGCGACGCGGCGATCGCCGGCTCCCGCCTCGCCGGAGCCGCGAAGATCATCGCCGTCGACATCGACGACCGCAAGCTGGAGACCGCCCGTTCCATGGGCGCCACCCACACCGTCAACTCCCGTGAGAACGACCCCGTCGAGGCGATCCGCGAACTGACCGGCGGCTTCGGCGCCGACGTCGTCATCGAGGCCGTCGGCCGCCCGGAGACGTACCGGCAGGCCTTCTACGCCCGCGACCTGGCCGGCACCGTCGTCCTCGTCGGCGTCCCGACGCCCGAGATGAAGCTCGAACTGCCGCTCCTCGACGTCTTCGGACGCGGCGGGTCGCTGAAGTCCTCCTGGTACGGCGACTGCCTGCCCTCCCGCGACTTCCCGATGCTCGTCGACCTCCACCTCCAGGGCCGCCTGGACCTCGGCAAGTTCGTCACCGAGACCATCCGGCTCGACGAGGTCGAGAAGGCCTTCGAGCGGATGCACGCCGGTGACGTGCTGCGTTCGGTGGTGGTGCTGTGATGACCGCCCGCATCGAACGCCTCGTCACCTCCGGCCGGTTCAGCCTCGACGGCGGCACCTGGGACGTCGACAACAACGTCTGGCTGGTCGGCGACGACCACGAGGTCGTCGTCATCGACGCCGCCCACGACGCCGACGCCATCCTCGAGGCCGTCGGGGACCGGCGCCTGACCGCCATCGTGTGCACCCACGCCCACAACGACCACGTCAACGCCGCCCCCGCCCTCGCCGAGCGCACCGGCGCCACCATCTGGCTGCACCGCGACGACATGCCGCTGTGGCAGCAGACCCACCCCGACCGGGAACCGGACGCCTGGCTGACCGACGGCCAGGTCATCGAGGCCGCCGGCGCCGACCTGACGGTCCTGCACACCCCCGGACACGCCCCCGGCGCCGTCTGCCTCTACGACCCGGGCCTCGGCACCGTCTTCACCGGCGACACGCTCTTCCAGGGCGGCCCGGGCGCCACCGGCCGGTCCTACTCCCACTTCCCGACGATCATCGACTCGATCCGCGACCGGCTCCTCGTGCTGCCGCCCGAGACGGAGGTCCGCACCGGCCACGGCGACTCCACCACGATCGGCGCCGAGGCCCCGCATCTGAAGGAGTGGATCGACCGCGGCCACTGACACCGGACCGCGCGGCACTCGGCGCCAAGCTGGGCAACACGCGGAAAAGGTGACAGAAGATGTCCGGCTTCCCGGGCAGTCTCGATCACGACATCGCTCACCCGGAGCCCCGGGTGAGCACGTGATGGTTCGTGGTGAGAGGGAACGGGAGCCGGACATGGCAAAGTCACTCGAGGGCAGGGTCGCACTCGTCGCCGGAGCGACCCGCGGCGCCGGACGCGGCATCGCCGTCGAACTGGGCGCGGCGGGCGCCACCGTCTACGTCACCGGCCGCACCACCCGCGCCCGGCGCTCGGAGTACGACCGCCCCGAGACCGTCGAGGACACCGCGGACCTGGTCACCGAGGCCGGCGGCCAGGGCGTCGCCGTCCCCACCGACCACCTCGAACCGGCCGAGGTCGCCGCGCTGGTCGACCGCGTCGCCCGCGAACAGGGCCGTCTCGACGTCCTGGTCAACGACATCTGGGGCGGCGAGAACCTCTTCGAGTGGGACAGCCCCGTCTGGGAGCACGACCTCGACAAGGGCCTCAGGCTCCTGCGGCTCGCCGTGGAGACCCACGCGATCACCAGCCACCACGCCCTCCCGCTGCTGCTGCGCAGCCCCGGCGGGCTCGTCGTCGAGGTCACCGACGGCACCGCCGACTACAACCGCGAGAACTACCGGGTCTCCTTCTTCTACGACCTCGCCAAGTCCTCGGTGCTGCGCATGGCCTTCGCCCTCGGCCACGAGCTCGGACCGCGCGGCGCGACCGCCGTCGCGCTGACCCCCGGCTGGCTGCGCTCGGAGATCATGCTCGACCACTTCGGCGTACGGGAGGAGAACTGGCGCGACGCCCTCGACCGCGTCCCCCACTTCGCCATCTCCGAGACCCCCCGCTACGTCGGGCGCGCCGTCGCCGCACTGGCCGCCGACCCGAACGTCGCCCGCTTCAACGGGCAGTCCCTCTCCAGCGGCGGGCTCGCGCGGGAGTACGGCTTCACCGACCTCGACGGCAGCCGCCCCGACGCCTGGCGCTACCTCGTCGAGGTCCAGGACGCGGACAAGCCGGCCGACGTCACCGGGTACCGGTGACCGCAGGGCGGCCAGGCACTACCGTCGGCCCCATGACCGACACCGAGCGCTTCGAAGGACACGGCGTTCTCGTCACCGGCGCCGCGCGCGGCATCGGCGCCGCCACCGCCGCACGGCTCGCCGAGGAGGGGGCCGGGGTGCTGGTGACCGACGTGGACGGGCCCGCGGCCGAGCGGGCCGCGGCGGCGCTGCGGGCGCGGGGGCTGACCGCCGAGGCGTCCGTCTGCGACGTCGCCGACCGGGCGTCCGTCGAGGCCGCCGTCGCCCGTGCCGTCGATGCCTTCGGCTCCCTCGACGTGCTCGTCAACAACGCCTACGCCTGCACCCCCGACGCCCCGCTCTTCGAGGACGAACCGGACGAGGCGTGGGCGCGCGACCTCGACGTCACCCTCACCGGCGCCTACCGATGCTGCCGCGCCGCACTGCCCCGCCTGGCGGCCTCCGGCCGCGGCGCGATCGTCAGCATCGGCTCGGTCAACGGCCACCAGGACTTCGGCAACCACGCCTACAGCGCCGCCAAGGCGGGCCTGGCCTCCCTGACCCGCACCCTCGCCGGACACGCCGCCGCGCGGGGAGTCCGCGTCAACCTGGTGATGCCCGGCACCGTGCGCACCACCGCCTGGGAGGGCCGGGACAAGGAACTGGCGGCCGTCCGGGGGCTCTATCCGCTGGGCCGGGTGGGCGAGCCCGAGGACATCGCGGCGGCCGTCGCCTTCCTCGCCTCGCGCGACGCGTCCTGGATCACCGGCACCACGCTGACCGTCGACGGCGGCCTGACCGCGGTCAACACCGGCTTCCGGCAGGCAGTGGAGGAACGGGGCGCCACGGACTGACCCGCACGCCGGTACGGGCGGAACGGTGTCGTTCGTCACGGTTCGGTCGCGGTGCGGCGCGGCGGGCAACCGAAGCCGCCGGTGAACTGTCTACCAGGCCGGGGATCGCACCACGGGCGACCTCCGCCCGTTCCACCCCTTCGACGCGAAAGGCTGACCGGCCATGGGGGACATACGCAGACGGGGTGCCGTCGCACTCGGGCTCACCGCACTGGTGGCGCCGCTCACCCTCGCGCTCGGCGCGGCACCGGCGCAGGCCGCGAGCTGCACCACGCAGACGGGTCCGTACCAGAAGAAGGTCGAGAAGTTCCTGGGCCGCCCCGTCGACGGCAAGCAGTCCGCCGCCGACTGCACGGCGACCCGGGCCTTCCAGACCAAGCACGGCATCACGCCGAACATCGGCTACGCGGGCCCCGTCACCTGGGGCGTGATGGACCTGATGCAGAAGCAGAAGGCCGTCGGGAAGAACCCGAACAAGTCGGGCAAGTGTCCGGTCAACAAGGGCCGTATCGCCTGCGTCGACCTGACCCTCCAGCTGAGCTGGATCCAGGACGGGAAGAAGCTCGTCTACGGCCCGGTGCCGGTCCGTACGGGCCGCAACGGCTACGAGACCCGCACCGGCCTGAAGAAGATCTACTGGCGGCACATCGACCACGTCTCCACGATCTACGACGTGCCGATGCCCTACAGCCAGTTCTTCGACGGCGGCCAGGCCTTCCACTCGGTCGGCGTCAGCATGTGGAACCCGCCGGGCTCCCACGGCTGCGTCAACATGACGAAGACCGACGCCAGGAAGTACTGGTCGCTGCTGAAGAACGGCGACGACGTCTACGTGTACGGCCGCAAGCCGGGCACCTGACGGGCGCGGCCTCCTCACGGCCCCGGCGCGTCCCCGAAGTCCGGGATCTCCAGCCTGACACCACCCTGCCGCGCGGACTCGTGCGCGACGATGCCCGGCAGGGTGTAGCGGGCCGCGACCCAGGCGTTCACGGGCGGCAGGGTGCGGGTGGCGACCGCGGTCACGAAGTCGTCCGCCAGGAAGTGGTGGCTGCCCTCGTGGCCGTTGTGCAGACGGTCGAAGGACCGCGGCAGCCGCCTCCGGTCGTGCACCGGCGCCGAACCCGAGGTGAAGGCGGCCCGAAGCTCCGGCGCGACATGCCGCAGGGACGGGTCGTCGGGGTCCGTGGCGGGCCTGGGTTCGAGCAGCTCGCTGATGTCCTCCACCCCGTTCTTGTCCTGCCACAGAGCCACCGTGGCGAGCTGCTCCATGCTCGCCTCGGTGCCGAAGAACCGGAAACGGGACTCCCGGATGAACGAGGGATAGCCGACCCGCCGGAACTCGTTCGTGCGGAACGACCCGCCGCCGGCCACCTCGAACAGCGCGGTCGCGTTGGAGACGTCGTTGTCGAACCGGCTGACCGACCGGTCGAAGACCCCGTCTCCGCGCTCGTCCACCACGCCGATCGCCGAGACGCTCACCGCGTGCGTCCGCCAGGCGCCCAGCACCCCGCCCACCGAGTGCGTCGGGTAGAGCATCGGCGGATAGCTGGCGGTGGACCTCCACTCCTCACCCCCGCTGTACCGGTAGGCGTCGTAGAAGCCCAGGTCCATGTCGTGGACGTAGTCGCCCTCGGCGTAGAAGAGCCGCCCGAAGGCACCCTCGGCGATCCGGTCGCGGGCGTACACGGCGGCCGGGTGGTAGTGACTGGTCTCACCCATCATGTACGTCAGTCCGGTCGCCCGGACCGTGTCGAGGATCTCCGCGATCTCCTCCACGCCGATCGCCATGGGGACCGTCGAGTACACGTGCTTGCCCGCCCTCAGTCCCTGGAGCACCAGCGGGCCGTGGGTCCAGCGCTGCGTGAAGACCGCCACGGCGTCGACCGCCGGCGACTCCAGCATCGCCTCGTAGCCGGGGAAGGTGCCGGTGAGGCCTTCGGCGGCGGCGAGCCGCTCGGCCCGCTCCGGGATCAGGTCGGTGACGTACACGTCGCGCACACCGGGATGGGCCCGGAACAGCCTGGCGAACCGGCCGGAGAACTGACCGGCGCCGACGATGCCGAGGGAGAACGTCATGGGGAGCGTGCCCTTTCGCTGGTCGACGGAGGGACCTGACCGGCCGGGTGACAGCCGTCACGCCGAAGCCGTACCCCGCCACGGCGCACCGGCACACCGAGGGACGCGGGAAGACGGGGCATGTGCGTCAGGACACAGCCGTCGGTAACGAACTGGCCGACGGGTCTTGACAGATGGGAGGATCGACGTGATCAGTAACACGGTCTGATATGTCCGTTTGGCTCGCGATTACTCACATCGTCTTCACGCCTGGCACCGTATGCTTCACAGCATGTCCACCACTGTTGAGCCTTCCTCCGAGCGATCGGCTGCCGAGGTCAACGAGGAGATCCGGGCCCTGTGGCTCCGGTCGGGCGGGACACTGAGCGTCGAGCAGCGCGAGGAATACCAGCGCCTCGTCCTGGAATGGGCCGCCGCGCCCTCCGAGCCGGTGAAGGCCGCCTGACCGCCCGAGGCTCCTCGGTGACCCTCGCCACCCGGCCGCACACCGCCGGGTCCCCCTCGCGACTCAGCCCCACGTAGCCGAGTAGTGCCGCCGGTACGCCTTGCGGTCCTGCTCCGTCCGCAGCCACCGGGTGCCCGCCAGCGCGATCAGGCTGCCCGCGATCACCAGCAGTCCCGGGCCGATGTTGCGGCGGTCGGTGAGCCGGGACAGCAGCGTCGACCCGTCGACGCCCGTCACCGGCGCCGACGCCCCCGGTGCCGCCGCACCCGGCGCGGCGGCACCGGAGGCCGCGGGCGGCGCGGCCCGCTGCCCGGTCCCGTCCGGCGACGAGACGATCACGCGCATGCCGAGCGATGCCAGCGCCTCCGTCACCGGCTGGAAGAACGTCGTCCCGCCCTCGGTGCAGTCGCCGCTGCCGCCCGACGTCACGCCGAGGGCGATCCCCTCGGAGAACATCGGGCCGCCGCTGTCCCCGGGTTCGGCGCACACGTTCGTCTGGATGAGGCCCGTGACCGTGCCCTCCGGGTAGTTGACCGTCGCGTCGAGCGCGGTGACCTGACCGGCGCGCAGCCCGCTCGTGCTGCCGCTGCGGAACACCCGCTGGCCGACGGCCGCTTGGCCGGCGCCCGTGATCCGCACCCCCTTGCCGTCGCCGACCGCCACCACGTCGGCGCCGTCCCCCGCCCGGCCGTTCGCGTACTCCACCAGGGAGAAGTCGTCCCCGGGAAAACTCCCGGCGACCGTCCTCCCGAGCTGCCGGCCGCCGCCCTCGTCGCCCCCGAACCAGACCGAGCCCGTCGGCCCGCAGTGACCGGCGGTGAGGATGAAGTCGCTCGTGCCGTCGGTCACGTTGAACCCCGCCGAGCAGCGGCCGGCCGTCGACAGGATCGGCCGGGCCCCGTTCAGGCGCGTCGTGAACGCGCCCTCCGTGCGCTCCATGCGGACGAAGCCGCCGATGCCCTCCGCGACCCGCGTCAGCCGTGCCCAGTCGGCCCCGGAGACGGTGCCGTCACCCCGGACCACCACCTCGTTCGACCGGTAGTCGAGGGCCCACGCCGTCCCCGCCACCCGGGGCGCCGAACGCAGCACGGACGTCGCCGACTTCAGCTCCGTCATGCTGTGCGGGACCACCTTCGCCTCGGCGCCCGCCCGCCGCACCTCGTCGGCCGCATCGTCGTCGGTGACCGCGACGACCGGCCGCCCGTCGGAGCCGATCCAGTGTCCGGCCGTACGGGAGGTGCCGAGGCGGGCCACGAGAGCGCCGCCGGCGTCGGACGCCGGCCCGGCCGGCGTGTGCCGGGCGGCCGCCACGCCGGGAGGCTCGCTCGCCACGGCCCGGGTGACCATCGTGCCGCCCAGCAGGAGTCCGCCGACGGCGGCCAGCCGTGCCACTCGCCGGACGATGCGTCGTCGTGCGTGCCTCATGCGTGCGCTCCCGAACCCGGATGCGCGGCGTCACCGCCGCGGGGGCCCGCGGACCTCGGGCGCCCTCCCTCCATACGGCCCCGGGGACGGCCCTGTTCAGCGCGACGGCGATCCCGCCCCCTCCCCGGCGAGCCGCCGCCAACTGCCCTCGTCCCCCCACACGGAGGCCGCGTCGAGATAGGGACGCAGCAGCCCGGTGAGGACCGCGTCGTCCTGGCCGCCGAGCGCGTCGGAGGCGAGCGACCGGGCGATCCCGGCCAGGAAGTCGGCGAGCTGGACCCGTGCGTCGAGGCGCGCGTGCACCAGCCGCAGCCCGTCGAGCCGGACGCCGCCGAGCCGGGCCCGCTCCACGATCCAGGCGATGCGCTCGGGCGTGAGCGTGTTCTGCCGGTCGTGCACCAGGCGCACCGGCCGCCCGGCCGCGCTCCAGTGCGCGGCGGTGGCGACCACGGCCGGAAGCAGCGGATCCAGCACCGGGATCGGCGCGGGAGAGGACGTGAGGCGGGCCCGGCAGGCGTCCGCGCGGGGCCGGGACGCCGCGAGCCGCTCCAGGGTCGCGGCCGGCCCGTCCGGCGGCCGGGCACCGCGCAGCACGTCCACGGCGCGGAAGAACGCGTCGACGGGCGCCGCCCGCGCCCCTGCGTCCGCACCGTCGCCGTTGCCGCGCACCCACAGCAGCCGGTTCGCCGACGTCAGGAACGCCCGCCAGCTCTCCTCCCCGGCGATCCGCCGCCCCGCCCGGTACAGGGGGAGCGCCCCGGCCGGATCGCCGAGCAGCAGGGCGACCGTGCGGTCCACCACGAAGTACGCCTTCTCCGTGAGGTGGACGTGCGCGTGCCCGTGGAGCGGCCCCGACGGGCCGAGCAGCCACTCCAGAACGGGCCGGTGCTTCTCCCGCAGCAGATGGTTCGCCTTGTACTCCTCCGCGGGCGACCGGATCCGGTCCCGTACCGTCAGCACCGCCTCGGCGGCCGGGGCCACGGGCAGACACACACCGGCGTGCGCGAAGACGTCGGTGTTCCCGCCGGTCAGGTTCTCCCCGTCCGAGCCCGACTCGTCGCACGCGACCTCCAGGAACACCCCGGCCGGCGTCCCCGGCGCCCCGTCGTCCCGTTTCCCGGTCACACCGCGGCCCCCTATCTTGAGCCTCATGACCAGGATCCCGCAGGACCCGCCCGGTGACCCCGACCCCCTGCGCGCGCTCACCCTCGACCGGCTGCGCCGGCGCACGAGCATGAAGTGGCGCACCCACCCCGCCGACGTGCTGCCGCTGTGGGTCGCCGAGATGGACGTGCCGCTCGCCGAACCCGTCGTGCGGGCCGTCACCGAGGCCATGGAGCTCGGCGACACCGGTTACCCCGCCGGAACCGCCTACGCCCAGGCGCTGGCCGCCTTCGCGGGCAAGCGCTGGGGCTGGGACGGCCTGGCCGTGGAGCGCACCGCGATCGTGCCCGACGTGATGCTCGGCGTCGTCGAGATGCTCAAGCTGGTCACCGGCCCCGGCGACCCGGTGATCGTCAACCCGCCGGTGTACCCGCCGTTCTACCAGTTCGTGACGCACCTGGACCGGCGCGTGGTCGAGGCGCCGCTCGGCACGGACCTCCGCATCGACCTCGAGGTGCTGGAGGACGCCTTCCGGCGGGCGGTCGCCGGCGGCGGGCGGGCCGCCCATCTGCTGTGCAGCCCGCACAACCCGACCGGCACCGTGCACACCGCCGAGGAACTGGCCGCGATCGCCGCCCTCGCCGAGCGGTACGGCGTCCGGGTCGTGGCCGACGAGATCCACGCCCCCGTCGTCGCCCGCGGCGTGCGGTTCGTGCCGTACCTGAGCGTCCCCGGCGCCGAACGCGGCCTGTCGCTGATGTCGGCGTCCAAGGGGTGGAATCTCGCCGGGCTCAAGGCGGCACTCGCCCTCGCCGGACCCGCCGCTGCCGCCGACCTGGCCCGGATGCCCGAGGAGGTCGGACACGGCCCCAGCCACATCGGCGTCATCGCCCACACGGCCGCCCTGCGCGACGGCACCGCCTGGCTCGACGCCGTGCTCACCGGGCTCGACGAGAACCGGCGGCTGCTCACCGGCCTGCTGGCGGCCCACCTGCCCGGCGTCGTCCACCACCCGGGAGAGTCGACGTACCTGGCCTGGCTCGACTGCCGCGCGCTCGGCCTCGGCGACGACCCGGCGGAGGTCTTCCTCCACCGCGGCCGGGTCGCCCTCAGCCCGGGCCCGGACTTCGGCACCGGCGGGGCGGGACACGTCCGGCTCAACCTCGCCACCTCCCCGGAGGTGATCACGGAGGCGGTGCGCAGGATGGCGGCGGCCCTGACCTGAGCCGGGACGCGCGCGTACTTGTCGCGTACCGGCCACGCACATACGGGTGCGGGCCTAGACTTCCCGACCATGGACGAGGCGTCACTGGCCCGGCTCGGGGCCGGCAAGTACCTGTTGGTCACCAGCTACCGCAAGAGCGGCACCCCCGTCGCCACCCCGGTGTGGGTCGTACGGGACGGGGACGTGCTCGGCGTGTGGACGGCCGCCGACTCCGGGAAGGTCAAGCGCATCCGCAAGCGCGCCGACGTCCTGGTCGGCCCCTGCGACGTGCGGGGCAATCCGACCGGCGACCAGGTCCCCGCGACCGCCGAGATCGGCGACGCCGCCACGGCCGGCCGCTACCGCGCGCTCATCGCCCGCAAGTACGGCATCGTCGGCCGGCTCACCCTCCTCGGGAGCCGGCTGCGCCGGGGCCTGGACGGCACGGTGGGGATCACGATCACGCTCACGCCCTGAGGGCCCGGCTCAGGTCCAGGCGCGGTAGGAGTCGTCGACCAGTTGGAAGACCGGCTCGCCCCGCACCGGGTCCTTGGCCGTGGACAGCCGCACCCGGTCCCCGCTGTGGATGCCGATGAGCGGACCGGTGACCCGGCCGCGCACGACGAAGCCCTCGGCCATCTCGATCAGGGACACATTCCGCGCGGCGGGGGTGTTGCGGTGCACCACGGTGGTGTGGCGCACCGTACCGGTGCCCTCGCTGCGCTCCGTGCGCAGGTCGCTGCCGCGGCAGACCGGACACAGCAGCCGGTGGTACATCGAGGTGCCGCACCAGGTGCAGCGCTGGAAGTAGATGGCCTCGGTCTCCGGAGCCCCGTGGTCGAGCACCGCCGTCGCGGAGCCGGCTGTCTGCTGAGCGACGCTTCCTGAGGGGTGGTACACGCTGTCAACTCCCTGCACTCGGGCCGGAATCCCGCGTGCGCGGCTGCCCGGGCACGCGTGTGCTCGGGGACGGTGCCACCGTGCACGACGACAGAGTATGGCACTCAGTGCCACGCGTAAAGGTGCTGTCTGCCCCCGAATTCCTGGCCTGCTGGAGGAATGAGCCATTCGCGGTGGAGGAGATGTGGCACTGAGTGCAGGGTAGGGGAAGGTTCCGGACCCTCGTCCTCTCCCACGGTGATCACATACGATCGCCTGCGGTCGTCCCGAGGAGTCCCCATGCCGTCCGAACGCCCCCGCATCCTCTACGTCACCGACCTCGCCTATCAGGCCCGGGGACGGCGCTACTGCGACGAGGACATCCTGCTGACCTCCCGGCTGCGCGAGGACTTCGACCTGGCCCTGTGCGACCCGCGCGACGCCGCCGCGCTGCTGGACGGCTTCGACGCCGTCGTCGTCCGCAACAGCGGTCCGGTGCTGGGGCATCTGGCCGCGTACGTCGCCTTCCGCGAGCGCGCGGCCGCGTGCGGTGCCCGCGTCTACAACCAGCTCACCGGCCGGGCGGACATGGCCGGCAAGCAGTACCTGCTCGACCTGACGGCCGCCGGATACCCCGTCATCCCCACCGTCGACCGGCTCGAGCACCTGGACCGGCTGCCCGCCGCCGAGGAGTACGTGGTGAAGCCGAAGCTGGGCGCCGACTCCCTCGGACTGCGGTTCGTCCCGGCGTGGAGGGCCCGGGAGGCGGTGCGCGAGGGAGCCGGTGACGTCCTCGTCCAGCCGCGCGTCGACTTCGCCCACGAGGTGTCCTTCTACTTCGTCGACCACGACTTCCAGTACGCCCTGTACGCGCCGCACCCCGACCGGCGCTGGCAGCTGGAACCCTACGAAGCGACGCCGGAGGACCTCGAGTTCGCCCGGCGGTTCATCGAGTGGAACGGCATCGAGCACGGCATCCAGCGCGTGGACGCCTGCCGCGCTCCCGGCGGCGGACTGCTGCTGGTCGAGCTGGAGGACCTCAACCCGTACCTGTCGCTGGACGTCCTCGACGCGCCGCGCCGGGACGCCTTCGTGGCGGCGATGAAAGCGGCCCTGCGCCGCCTGCTCGAGAGCTGACGACCGGTCGGCCCCGGCCCGCCGGGACGGCCCTGCCTAGCATGGCGGGCATGGACGTCTTTCTCGACCGGCTCGACCCGGACATGTGCGTGGTGACGGCGGCCGCGGGCGGGGAGGAGGCGGGCTGCCTGGTCGGCTTCGCCTCCCAGTGCTCCATGCGGCCCGTGCGGTTCGTCGTGTGGCTGTCCGAGGTCAACCGCACCTTCCGGGTGGCCCGGTCCGCCGAGTACCTGGCCGTCCACCTGCTGGCCCGGGGGCAGCACGGACTGGCCGAGGTGTTCGGCGGGCGGACCGGCGACGACGTGGACAAGTTCCGGCAGGTCCGCAAGCGCCGCGGACACGGCGGGACGGTACTGCTGGAGGACGCCGAGGCGTGGTTCGTCGGCCGGGTCGTGGAGCGGGTCGCCGGCGGCGACCACGTCGGCCACGTCCTCGAACCGGTCGAGTGGGGCGGGCGCGAGACGCCCGGCCGGCCGCTGCTGCGGCTCGGCGACGTCAGCGGCGTCGAGGCCGGCCACCCGGTGGACTGACGTCCTCGGCCCCGTCTGCGTCCGCGGCGCCGTCTACGCCCGGCGCCGTCGACGTCCGCGGCGCCGGATCGTCGGGGACCCGTATGTCCAGGACGCAGACGTCGTCCCGCAGTTCGTCCTCCGGCAGCAGCGCCGCGAGCAGCGGCTCCAGCGTGCCCGCCGTGCCGGCTCCGCTCGCCGCGGCGGCGCCGGCGAGCCGTACGAGGCCGCGGTCGATGCCGTCGGGGGGCCGCTCCACCAGGCCGTCCGTGTACAGCAGGAGACGGTCGCCGGGCTCCAGGCGGCACTCCGCCTCCGCGAAGACCGGGGAGGTGCTCGCACCCAGCAGGATGCCCCGCGGCCGGTCGAGGTAGCGGGCCCTCCCGGCGCGCAGCAGCAGCGGCGGCAGATGACCGGCCTGCGCCCACGCCAGCCGTCGCCGCGCGGGCGAGTAGCGGGCCATGACCATGCTTGCCGTGCCGTGGGCGCCCCGGGAGTGCAGCAGCAGCGTGTTGAGGCGGGCCAGGGCGCCGGTCAGCGAGGAGCCCGTGACGACCATGCCCTTGGCGGTGAAGCGCAGCTGGGCCATCGTGGCGACGGCGTCCACACCGTGACCGGCGACGTCCCCGACCACGAACAGGGCGTCCCCGTCCGGGAGTTCTATGGCGCTGAACCAGTCGCCGCCGACCTGCACGCCCGCCTGCGCGGGCAGATAGGCGACCTCGACGCGCAGCCCGGCCGGCCGGACGGGGCGCCGGGGCAGGGGCAGCAGCGCGTCCTGCAACCGGGCGGCCAGCGTCCGTTCGGCCAGCAGCACGTCGTGCTGGGTCAGGATCGCCCGCTCGCTCTCGACCAGCGCCAGCTCCGCACGGCGCCGCGCGGTCAGGTCCTGGACGAAGCCGTGCACCTCGACGGGCGTACCCTCGCCGTCCGTCACCGCCTCGGCCACGATCCGCAGGTGCCGGACACCGCCAGGCGTCATGATCCGGAACGGTACGTCGCAGGACCGCCCCTCGCGCGTCAGCGCCCGCACGGCCCGGGTCAGCGCGGGCCCGTCGTCCGGCAGGGCGAGGCCGGGCAGGCCGCAGAGGGCGACCGGCCCGCGCGCGGGATCGCGGCCGAAGATGGCGAAGACCTGGCCGGACCAGACGGCTTCGCCGGCGACCAGGTCCCAGTCCGCCCAGCCGAGGTCGCCCAGGCGTTGCAGGTCCGCCAGTCGCTGCTCCTGCCGTTGGACGGCGGCGTGCGGGGGCAGGGCGGCGAGCGTGACGCGGCACTCCTCCAGCAGCGTGCGCCGCTCCGCCCGCGCGCGCCGGACCAGCGTCTCGCGCGCCGCCTCGGCGGAGATGCCGGTGAGTGCCATCAGGGCGCCCTCGGCCCGTGCCACGACGGCCGCCGTCGTGGCGAGGTCGTGCAGCCGGTCGGTCTCGGCACGCTCTCCGGCGGCGACCCGGGCCGGTCCGGCCGGGTCGGCCGAGGCGCCGCGATCCGCCCGCGCGGCGTGCTCGCTCGTCACGCCACGAGCATGGCACACGGACCGCGCATCGAGGGCTGCCCGTCGGCAGGTGCTCGCCCTGATTTCCCCGCGGCCCCCCGGACGGTCCCCGGGGCGGGCGCCCCGGGCGGCGACGGGCGGGGTCAGCGTGCGGTCGTACCCCGCTCGACCAGCGCCTCGGTGACCACGCGCACGCTGCGAGCGATGTGCTGCAACTGCCGCAGCTCCGCCAGGTAGAGCTTGATCGTGTGCTCGATGACCGACTCCGGCATGCCGAGCCGCGGCAGGTCGGCGCGGGCGGTCTGCAGGGCGGTGCGGGCCACCCGCAACTCGTGCTGGACCTGGATCTGCGCGTGGCGGGCGAGCAGGACGGGATGCCGGATCAGCGCCGGGTAGCCGGCGTAGCGGGCCGGTACCAGCTCCCGCAGCCACTTGGCCGCCGAGCGCTCCCAGTCGTAGCTGCCGGGGCTCTTGACCTGGCACGGCCAGTCCGGGCTGAGGCGCGTGGTCGTCAGGGGCATGATCATCGCTTCCGGGGTGTGCGGCGTCGACGGGGTGCTGCGACGTTGTGGGCGGCCCCGGCCTAGGGGATGGCCGGGACCGCCTCGGGCCCTCGCGCAGGCGGTGCCCGAACGAACACCCGGGGTGGCGCCGGAGCGGGTAGGAGTCGGCGGCCGGGGTGTTCGCGCAGATGCGGACGCGCTCCGGGCGTCCGGGGCGCGATCCGTGAGCAGTATTTATATATGCCATCCGCTTTGCAAGACGTATGAAAACATTCATGCCTGCTGGGGCCGGTCACCCCGGGGCGCCCGGCGCAGCGGGCTCAGTCCCGCAGGAAGAACTGGTGCTGCTCGGCGATCTGCTCGTACTCCTCGAGCCGGGCCTGCGTCCGCTCCGGATCGGCGTCGGTCATGGCCTGGAGCAGCGCCGCGCACATCACGCCGGAGGCCGCGTACGAGTCGAAGACCAGCCGGGACCCGGTGCCGGTGGCGAAGGTGACGTCGGCCTCGTCGGCCACCGGACCGAGCGCCAGATCGGTGATCAGCGCCACCTTCAGTCCGGCCCCGCGGGCCACCCGGACGGCGTTGAGGGTCTCCTGCGCGTGCCGGGGCAGGGAGAAGGCCAGCACCCAGGTACCGCCCGCCTCCCGGGACTGCAGCAGCGCGTCGTAGGCGACGCTGCCGCCGCGGGTGACCAGCCGGACGTCGGGGTGGACGCGGCGGGCGGCGTAGGCGAAGTACTCGGCGAGCGACACGGAGATGCGCAGCCCGAGGACGGTCAGCGGCGTCGACGAAGCCAGTTTCCGGCCGGTGTCGATGACCTGCCCGGGGTCGGCGAAGTCGCGCCGCAGGTTCTCCAGGTTCTCGATCTCGGCGTCGACGGCCGCCTGCAGTTCGTTGCCGCCGTTCTCCTCGGCCGGGGTGCCGCCGCGGCCGCCCAGCGCGATCGACTGGAGCCGCTCCCGCAGCGCCGGATAGCCGCTGAAACCGACCGCCGACGCGAACCGGGTCACCGACGGCTGGCTCACGCCGGCGCGTTCGGCGAGGTCCGTGATCGACAGGAACGCCGCCTCGGTGAGGTTCTCGATCAGGTACTGGGCGATGCGCCGCTGGCCGGGGGAGAGTCGTGGGCGGTCGAACAGCGTCCTCAGCCGGGACGTGGGGGAGACCTCCGTCTCCGGGGCCGTCCGTCCCGAGGTGATCGCCGATGCCTGTGCGCGTGCCTGCTGCGGCGATGGCACGGATGCGCCTCCTTTGTCTCCCACGGAGGTCAACATAGCCCACCGGCCGCGCCCGTCAGGGGGTTGTCCAGGGCGGCCGGGGCTCGCGGGGGATAGCACCGCGCCCGGCGGGAACCCGCCGCCACGGAAGAACCCGGCACCAGCGACGAGGAGCCCGCGTCATGACCGTCCCGGAAGAGAACCGGCCGAAGACCGACACCACCGACGACGTCCCCGACCGGCGTGAGGAGAACGCCCCGCGCCCGCCCGGCGGCACCGGCCGGACCCTGCGGGAAGCCCTCGAGGAGGCTCATGTGCGTCCCGACGACTACGACGAGAAATGACCGCACGGTCAGCCGTCGTCCCTGGCTCCACCGCCCCGGACCCTCCGTCCCCCAACCCGGCAGGTGACACCGCATGAGCGCGATCAGCGCGCTGGAGAAAGCCCTCGAGAACCGATGGGAAGCACTGTGGGCGCGGGTGCTCGACAAGGAACCCGTCGAGATCCTCGACGCCCTGCGCACCGAGTGCGACAGCAACGCCGTGGTCTGCGCCGAAGGCCGGGTCATGGTCCCCAACGCCTACGACGTCGAGCTCGCCGAGGCCGTCCACGAGGAACTGGCGCGCCGTGACGGCCGGGTGGGCCAGGTGCTCACCGACAGTCTGGCCCGGCACGCCGAGCGGCGCGGCTACGAGTGGGCCGGCCCGCTGGCGGTGCACGTCGGCACGTCCGCCGACGTACCCAACGGCCGCTATCGCGTGGCGAGCCGCGTACTGCCCCACGTCAGCGCCGATGGCTTCCCGAGCGCGGGCTCGCCCTAGCGCAGGCGCACCCCGCGTCCGCTCAGCGGCGGTAGACCGTGATCGAGTGCCCGACGTCCTCGACGGGCCGGCTGCTGTCGATCAGTGCGGCCAGCCGCCCCGTCGCCTTGGCCGCCGCGGAGTCGGACACGACCAGCAGCCCGTGCACCTCGCGCTCCGGCACCGTGCGCGGGTCGGCGGCCTCGATGCCGTAGTGGGACGGCACACCGCTGCCCTTGTAGACCAGCCAGACCCGCTCGCCCGGGTACCGCTCGCGCAGCCGGTCGGCGAGCCGGCCCAGGTCCTGCCCCCAGTCCACGGCCGAGTCGTGCAGCAGCAGCCGGGTCCCGGCCGGCCCGCCGAACGCCTCGTTGCCGTACGGCAGGTAGTACGGGTACGTCCGTACCGAGCTGACCGCGACGAAGCCCACCAGCGCGAGCGTCACGGCCGGGCCCCACCGCACCCGCACCGCCAGGACGCACCCCGCCGCCACCGCGAGGAGCATCGGCAGGAACAGCGCGTACCGGGTGCCGAAGTTCCGCGAGCCCGCCATCGCGGACACCAGCAGCACGGCGGCCGGCAGCAGCAGGTGGGGCGCGGCCGGCCGCAGCCGGCGTACCGCCACCACGGCGGCGGCTCCGGCGGCCCACAGGACGAGCGCGCCCAGCGGCGTCTTCACCAGCAGCGCGGCCGGCAGGTAGTACCACAGCGAGCCCGTGTACAGCCGGCCGAACAGGAAGCCCTGCCACGGATGACGCTCCAGCGCGAACTGCAGCCGCATCCCGTCCCGGTAGGCCTCCGGGAAGGGCAGCAGGTCCACCAGAGCGCCCTTCAGGCCGGCCACACCGGGCGGCGCCGGCTGCCCGGCCGCACCGCGCAGCCGCGGATCGACCGCCACGTAGCTCAGCCAGACGACGGCGATCGCGCCCGCGGCCACGACGAGGGCGCCCGCCGCAGCCCGCGCCGCCCTGCGCCCGCCCGTCCGAGTCCCCGTCGACAGGGCCGCCAGGACCAGCAGCACCGGCACCGCGGGCAGGGTGCTCGCCCTCGTCGCGAGAGCGGCCCCCAACGCCGCCCCGGCGAGCGGCAGACACAGCCGGGGACGGCGCCGGGCGCGCCACAGCAGCCACACCGACGTCAGCACGAAGGCGGCGGCCGGCGCGTCGAGGGTGGCGAGCGAACCGTGGGCGACGACGTCGGGGGAGAAGGCGTACAGGGCGAGCGCCGTCAGGCCGCCCGCCGGCCCGGCCAGTTCCCGGGCGAACGCGAACACCACCAGCCCGCACAGGAGGGTCAGCGTGATCACCGGGAGCCGCGCCCAGAGCATCAGCCGCCCCGGATCGTTGCCCGACTCGTACAGCAGATGCCGCCCCCACGCGCTCTGTCCGCCCTCGAAGGAGGTGTCGACGCGCGGACCGGCGAGCGCCACCCCCACGCCGACCACCAGCTTGCCCAGCGGCGGGTGTTCGGGGTTGAGGCGCAGCCGGTGCTCGCGCACGTAGTCGACGCCGGCCCCCACGTACACGGGTTCGTCGATCGTCGGCGTCTGCTGAAGCGCCGTGGTCACCATCGCGAAGGCCATCTGGGCGAGCAGCACGGCCACGAGCACCGGCACCGTCCACGGCCCCGCGCACCGGCGCCGCCAGGGGGCCGGCCGCCGCTCCTCGTCCGTCATGCCCACCGGTACGTCGTGCGGCACGGCGCAGTTCAGCGCGGCAGCGCCGCGTCCGGTACGACGAGGTCGGCGCGGTCGCGGGTCGCGGCCACCAGGTCGGCGTTGCGCCGGTCGGTGCCCCGCACCCAGGCCACCGCCTCCTCGGGGGACTTGCCGAACTCCACGTGCCGGGCCACCAGTCGGCGGATCCGCTCCTGTTCGGGCACCTCGCAGAACCACACCTCGTCGAGCGAGGACCGCACCCGCGCCCACGCGCCGGTGCCCAGCAGAAGGTAGTTGCCCTCCGTCACGACCAGCCGGGCCGTCGGCGGCACCGGCACGGCCCCGGCGAGCGGCTGCTCCAGCACCCGCTCGAAGCCGGGCGCGTACACCGTGTCCCGCGCGTCCTCCCCGTCGCCGGTCCCCTGCTCGCGCAGCCGGCGCAGCAGTGCCGCGTACCCGGCGGCGTCGAAGGTGTCCGGCGCACCCTTGCGGTCCCGGCGGCCGAGCCGGTCGAGCTCGGCGTCGGCGAGGTGGAAGCCGTCCATGGGGACGTGCGCGACCCAGGTCCCGCCCGGCCCGTTCAGGTCCCGCACGAGCGCCTCGGCGAGCGTCGACTTCCCGGCGCCGGGGCTCCCGGCGATGCCGAGGACCGCGCGCCGTCCACCGCGCGGGAGGGAACGGGCCCGGGCGAGCAGGTCGTCGAAAGTCAGGGGCACACCGCAGAGTGTGCCAGCCGGGGGAGACGGCTCATCCGCGGGGCTCCAGGGCCCAGCGGCCGGACGTCCGGATCTGGAGGTATCCGCTCGGGACGCGCTGGAGACCGGAAGCCGTGCTGATCCTGCGTATCGGTTCCAGGTGTTCGTCCAGTTCCCACAGCACCGGCAGGGCGGCCCCGCCGAGCGCGTCGTGCTGGACCATCACCTCGGCCTCGGGCCCGGCGTGCCGCACCACTCCGTAGCCCTGCCCCTCGACGGGCGCGCGGTCCAGCACCGGCACGGTGGCCAGGGCGGCCGGCTCGATCCGCCAGCCCGTCTCGTCGGTGGTCCACACCTGCACGTAGCAGTGGCCGGCCCGCGTCACCCACAGCGGCCCCGTGACCGGGCGGCGGCGCATGGTGTCGGCGGAGATCTTCGACCGGCCGTCGGCCTGGACCGTGCGGGTCGTCACCACCTGGTCGCCGGAGACGGTCCGGCACAGCCCGAGCAGGGCAGGCTGCCCCTCGTACCGGAAGACCGTGCTGCCCCGCCCCTCGGCCGGTCCGGTGAGCAGGGGCGCCTGCTCCACCGGCAGCAGGCGCAGGCTCCAGTCGCCCACGTCCGCCAGCCGCAGCCGCACCTGGGACTCGCCCTTGGTGAACAGCAGGGTGCGGCCGTGCTCTCCGTGGCGGTAGCCCTGTACCAGGTCTTCTTCGTCGTCGTACTCGTCGACCAGCATCAGCCGGTGGCCGAGACCGCCGCCGGTGCCCGGGCAGGCGTACTCCAGCAGGGCCGGCCGCCCGGGCGTCGGGTTGACCAGTGTGAGTGTCTTCTCGCCGCGTCCGGAGTAGGCGCCGGCGGCCTGCGCCGCGGCCTGGTCGGGCACGTACAGGGGCCGGGCGTCGAGCTGCCAGGCGCCGTCGGCCTCCAGGAGGAGCAGGAGCGGGCCGTCGGCGATCGGTACCGTCTGCCGCAGCCGGTCGGTGTCGTTGACCAGCAGGTCGCGGTCGTCGAGGTCGTGCAGGCGGGACGCGTCCAGGGTCCACAGGCCGAAGTATCCGCCGCCGTCCTCGTCCCCGGCGAAGTCCACGTCCAGGTCGGCCACGGGTCCGGTGTAGGCGACGACCTCGGGGCCGTAGCCGCTGAGGGGGCCCGGCCCCAGACGGCGGAGCACCGAGAGCGGCTGCACGATCACCGTCCAGTCGTTGTCCGCCTCGACGCGCAGCCGCAGGGGGCGGTCCTTCGGGGGCTGCACCAGGACGCGGCAGCGGAAGTCGCGCAGCGTGGAGTTGGCCAGCAGGTCGTCGTCCTTGTTGCGACGGGTGAGGGTGTGCATCCCGAAGTAGCCCTCCCCCTGGTGCCAGGCCTCGACGACGACCGGCCCCGGAGGCAGGGGAGCGTCCACGGACACCACACCGTTGCCCTGCCCGCGCTGGGTGTACGGGTGGAACTCGGGGCCGAAGGAGTGCGGCGGGGCGTCCACCGGCGCCGCCCCGGCCGCCGTCACCGGGGGCGGGGCGGCCGGGGCGGCGGCCGCCGGGGCGAAGGCGGAGGCGGGACCGGAGAGCGTCGGTGTGGGCGTGGGTGCGGGTGCCGGGTGGGAGGCGGGGGTGGTGGGCGGAAGCGGTACGGCGACGGCCGGGGCCGCGGCCGAGGGGGCCGGCTCCGCGACGGCTATGCCGAAGTCCGTCGCCAGTCCCGCCAGACCCGAGGCGTATCCCTGGCCCACCGCCCGGAACTTCCACTGCCCGTTCCGGCGGTAGAACTCCCCGAGCACGAACGCCGTCTCGCTCCCCGCGTCGCTCACCGTGTAGTGAGCCACCACCGAGCCCTCGGCCGTCAGCGCCTGCACATGCAGCCCGTGCACCTGACCGAAGACCCCGCCGTCGCAGGAGCTGGCGACCAGCACCCGCTGGACGGAGGGCTCCACACGCGGCAGGTCCAGCTCCAGCCACTCGGCGAGCTGCCCGCCGCCCTCGGCCGTACCCGCGTGGCGTACGGCCCCCGACGGGTGCGCGGGCTGGTTGTAGAAGACGAGGTCGGCGTCGCCGCGCACCGTGCCGGCAGCGTCGAGCAGCAGGGCGGAGACATCCACTGCCGGTGCTCCCGGAACGTTCTGCCGGCAGACCGCGACCCGGAGAAGAGCAGTGGGGACAGGGGTGTTGGCGCCCTTGGTGATGTGCGTCATGAGGCACATGGTGACAGTGAAGATGCTGTGTAGTCGATGGGAGGACCAAGTGGAGGCGGTGGGTCCTGATGAGTCGCCGGTCCGTGGGCGCCGCTAGCGGGCCGCGGGCTGTCGGGCGGGGTGCTCCGGACCTCCGGCCGGCGTCAGGCGTCCGGCGTCCCGTTCCGGCCGGATCGCGAGGAGGGCGATCAGCCCGCACACCAGCATCACCGCCGCCGTCAGCAGGAACGCCTGTGCGTAGCCGGCGTGCTGTGAGGAGGCGGAGTCGAGCAGACGCCCGGTCAGATACGGCGCGACCAGTCCGGGCAGCGTCCCCGTCGCCGCGACGATCCCGAACACCGCACCGCGTTGTGCGGGCGGCACCACGGCGGCCGTCGTGAGGTAGTGCAGCGGGAAGACGATCGCGTGCCCGCCGAACGCCACGGCGATGAGCACCAGCAGGGGCACCCGCGCGTCGACGAAGGGAAGGGCCGTCGTCGCCAGTCCCGCGACCACGACGGCGACCCCCTGCGGCGCGCCGCTCGACCAACGGCTCGACAGCCCGCGCCGGTTCAGCGCGTCCACCAGCGGCGAGACCGTCAGCAGCAGGACGAAGCTGAAGGCCGAGACGGCGCTGATGAGCGTGGCCGCCCGGCTCGGCGTCATGTCGAGCTGGGTGCGCAGGTAGGCGGGCAGCCACGCGTGACTCAGCGCCAGCGCCCAGGAGGCACCGAAGGCGCCGGCGACACTGCCCAGCACCGTGCCGTTCAGCAGAAGCACGCGGTACGGCAGCCGGCGGGCCGCTCCCGGGCCGGCGCCGGAGGACCCGTGCGCCGGAGCGTGGCCGTACGGACCGTCGTGTCCCGTCCGCCACCAGACCAGGCTCCACACCAGGCTCGTCACCGCGAGCGCGGCGAAAGCGGAGCGCCAGCCGAACGCGGTGATCAGCCAGGTCACGACCGGGGCGGCGATCAGCGTGCCCAGGGCCGCGCCGCTGATCTGCAGCGCCGACGGCAGGGCGCGGCGGTCCTCCGGGAACCACTTGTACAACGCGTGCATCGACATCGACGCGGCCGGTCCCTCGGCCGCTCCCAGCAGTACGCGTCCCGCCATCAGCGCCGGCACGGACGCCACGAAGAGCACCGGCAGCTGGGCCACCGCCCACAGGACCGCCATGGTGAAGAGCAGCATCCGGCTGGAGACACGGGCGGAGACGAACCCGACGATCAGCCCGGAGAGGCTGAACAGCAGGGCGAACGAGCTGGAGATCAGGCCGTAGGTGCTGTTGCTGATGTGCAGCTCTTCCATGATCGGTACGGCGGCCAGCCCGAGGACGGACTTGTCCGCGTAGTTGATGAGCATGAACGCCACGATCAGCGCGGCGATGGGCCAGGCGCGGCGGCGGTCGAATTCCATGGGCACTCCTGAGGCTCGGAGCGACATCGCTATTGAAAGAGCGGTGCGTTGGCATACAGACTGTCCAGTAACGGCCAGATGATCTGGCAACCTAGGCGTCCGGCGTCGCCAGGTCAACGGTCCGGACGGCATCGACGCGGAACCCGACGACCCGAGAGGGAGCGGCACCATGTCCGAGACGACACCGCTGAGCGAGCTGAAGTGGACCCGGGGCTACACGGATCCGGCCTGGATCCGCCGCTTCACCTCCGCGGGCCGGGAGCTGGCGCCCAGCCGCCGCGTCTGGCGGGGCCGGGGGCCCGCCCGTCCGCTGCCGGAGCAGCCGCACGACCTGGACTCCCTGGAGCTGGTCACCACCGACGCGGGCACCCTCAAGCTGCCGGATCTCTTCGCGGCCGCACAGACGGACGCGTTCCTGGTGATGCACCGCGGTTCGGTCGTTCACGAACGCCATCTGCACGGCACCGAGGCGCACACCCCCCACTTCAACGCCTCAGCGGCCAAGTCCTACCTCGGCCTCGTCGCAGCGACGCTCGCCCACCGGGGCCTGCTGGACCGCACGGCCCGGGCGTCGGCCTACGTCCCCGAACTCGCCGGCACCGCCTTCGGCGAGGCCCGGGTCCAGGACCTGCTGCACATGGGCACGCGCGTGAGCTACGCGGGCCGCCCCTTCGACAAGGCGATCGAGGCCCACCGGTACCACGCGGTCGTCGCTCCCGCGCTGCGCCCCCAGGGCTACACCGGCCCGGACACCATCCGCGAGCACCTGCGCACCGCCCGCGCCACCGGAGCGCCGGGGGAGGAGTTCCGCTACGAGAACGGCAACGTCGAAGCACTGGCCGAGGTCCTGCGCCGCGTCACCGGATCGACCACGTCCGCCCTGCTCAGCGAGCTGCTGTGGACCGGGCTAGGTGCGGAGGAGGACGCGTACTACGTGCTCGACGCCGACGGGGTGGAAGCCGCGTGCGGAGGCTTCAGCGCGACGCTGCGCGATGTCGCCCGGCTCGGCGAGATGCTGCGCTGCGGCGGAGCGGTGGGGGACCGTCAGGTGGTCCCGGAGGAGGTGGCCGCCACGATCGCCGGCGGCGTGCCCGACGGCTACCCGCGCCGCGTCCGCTTCCCGGCGGCACCCCCGGACTCGCCGGCCCGGCTCTCGTACCACGACCTGTGGTGGATCCTGAACGACCCCTACGGCTCCTACATGGCCAGCGGCATCCACGGCCAGCGGCTCTTCGTCTCACCGGGTCTGGAGCTCGTGATCGTCCACTTCGGCTCCCAGGTGACGTCCCCGGCCGTGCCGCCCGCCCCGCTGGTCCAGGCGTTCCACCGGATCGGCACGCACCTCGCGGCGGCCTAGGTCCTGCCGTCAGACTCCCGTCGTCCGCCCGGAGCGGCGCCAGGCGCGGCGAGAGTGCGTGCATGGCGCCGCCAGGCAGACGGGGAGTCCGGCGACAGGGCCTAGCGGCGTGCCGCCCCGGCGAGCCGCCGCCTGCGGCCGACCGGCCGGCGGCGGGGCCGGGGCTGGAAGTGGCGGCGCACATGTCCGGCGGCAGCGGTCCCCCGGCACGCGGGCCGGCGGTCGTCCCCTTGTGGCGGGTACCACCCGATGGGACGCGCCCCGGCGGGGAACGTGTCGGGTATGACGACGCAGCTCGGACTTCCCGACGACATCCAGGCCTGCCTCTTCGACCTCGACGGGGTCGTCACCCGGACGGCGGTGGTGCACGCCGCCGCCTGGAAGGAGACGTTCGACGCCTTCCTGCGCGAGCGGGAGGGCGCCGGCTTCCGCCCGTTCACCGACTCCGACTACGACGAGTACGTCGACGGACGCCCCCGTGCGGACGGTGTGCGCACCTTCCTCGCCTCGCGCGGCATCGAACTGCCCGAGGGCGGGCCCGACGACCCGCCGGACGCGCCGACGGTCAACGGGGTCGGCAACCGCAAGAACGAGCTGGTCCTCGAGAAGATCCGCACCGAGGGCGTCGAGGCGTACGACGGCACCCTGCGCTACATCGAGGCGGTCCGCGCGGCCGGCCTCGCCACCGCGATCGTCTCCTCCAGCGCCAACACCGTGGACGTGCTGCGCTCCGTCGACGCCGAGCGCCTGTTCGACGTACGGATCGACGGCGTGGTGGCGCGCGAACGGAAACTGCCGGGCAAACCACGCCCCGACACCTTCCTGGCCGCCGCCCGCGACCTCGGCGTCGAGCCGTCCCGCGCCGCCGTCTTCGAGGACGCCCTCGCCGGCATGGACGCCGGCCGCTCCGGCCACTTCGGATACGTCGTCGGCGTCGACCGCGTCGGCCAGACCGACGCCCTGTACGCCCACGGCGCCGACCGCGTCGTCAAGGACCTCGCCGAGCTGGGGGGCCACGCGTGATCACCAACCGGACCTACTCCGTCGAGCCCTGGTCGGTCCGCGAGACCGAGCTCAACCTCGACCTCCTCGCCCAGAGCGAGTCCGTCTTCGCCCTCTCCAACGGGCACGTCGGCTGGCGCGGCAACCTCGACGAGGGAGAACCCCACGGGCTGCCCGGCAGCTACCTCAACGGCGTCTACGAACTGCACCCGCTGCCCTACGCCGAGGCCGGCTACGGCTACCCCGAGTCCGGGCAGACCGTCATCAACGTCACCAACGGCAAGCTGCTGCGCCTGCTGGTCGACGACGAGCCGTTCGACCTGCGCTACGGCCGGCTCGTCCAGCACGAACGCACCCTGGACCTGCGGCGCGGCGTCCTCGAGCGGATCTGCGAGTGGACCTCGCCGGCCGGGTCGACCGTCCGGGTGCGCTCCACCCGGCTCGTCTCCCTCACCCAGCGGGCCATCGCCGCCGTCGAGTACGAGGTGGAACCCGTGGACAGCAAGACCCGGGTGGTCATCCAGTCCGAGCTGGTCACCAACGAGAGCCTGCCCGACCCGAACGGCGACCCGCGCACGGCCAGGGCCCTGAAGTCCCCGCTCGAACCGGAGGAGGACCTGGCGCTCGGCCCCCGGCTGCGCCTGGTCCACCGCACCCGGCGCAGCGGCCTCAGGGTCGCCGTGGCGGCCGACCACGTGGTCGACGGCCCCGACGCGACCACCACCACCAGCAGCGAGAGCAACGAGGACGTGGCCCGGCTGACCATCACCTCCGTCCTGGAGCCGGGCCAGCGGCTGCGCGTGCAGAAGACGGTCGCCCACGGCTGGTCCAGCGCCCGCTCCCGGCCCGCGATGAGCGACCAGGTCGAGGCCGCGCTGGCCGCCGCCGCGCAGAGCGGCTGGGACGGGCTGGTGGCCGAACAGCGCGCCTACCTCGACGACTTCTGGGGCCGCGCCGACGTCGAGGTGCACGGCGACGAGGAGATCCAGCAGGCCGTCCGCTTCGCCCTGTTCCACGTGCTCCAGGCCGGCGCCCGCGCCGAGCAGCGGGCCATCCCCTCCAAGGGACTGACCGGTTCCGGATACGACGGTCACGCCTTCTGGGACACCGAGATGTTCGTGCTGCCCGTGCTGACCTACACCGAGCCCAGGGCCGTCGCCGAGGCGCTGCGCTGGCGCCGGGACACGCTGCCCGCCGCCCGGGACCGCGCCGCCCAGCTCGGGCTGCGCGGCGCCGCGTTCCCGTGGCGGACCATCGACGGCTCGGAGGGCTCCGCCTACTGGCCGGCCGGCACCGCCGCCTTCCACGTGGCCGCCGACATCGCCCACGCCGTGGTCCGCTACGTCGCGGCGACCGGCGACACCGACTTCGAACGGGACACGGGCCTGGAGCTCCTGGTGGAGACCGCCCGGCTGTGGCGGTCCCTCGGCCACCACGACCACCACGGCGTCTTCCACATCGACGGCGTCACCGGTCCCGACGAGTACAGCGCCATCACCGACGACAACACGTACACCAACCTCATGGCCCGCTCGAACCTCCTCACCGCCGCCGACGCCTGCGAACGCCACCCCGACCACGCGACCCGGCTCGGCGTCGACGACGAGGAGAGCGCCGCCTGGCGGGACGCCGCCGAGAGCGTCCACATCCCCTACAACGACGAACTGGGCGTCCACGAGCAGCACGCCGGCTTCACCCGCCACCAGCGCTGGGACTTCGCGAACACCGGTCCGGAGCACTACCCGCTGATGCTGCACTTCCCCTACTTCGACCTCTACCGCAAACAGGTCGTCAAGCAGGCAGACCTCGTGCTGGCGATGTACACCTGCGGCAGCTGGTTCGACGCCCACTGCGACGAGGAGCAGATCGCCCGCAACTTCGCCTACTACGAGCCGCTGACCGTGCGGGACTCGTCCCTGTCCGCGTGCTGCCAGGCCGTCGTCGCCGCCCAGACGGGACACCTGCGCCTGGCCTACGACTACGCGGCCGAGGCTGCCCTGATGGACCTGGCCGACCTGGAGCACAACACCCGCGACGGGCTGCACATCGCCTCCCTGGCCGGGACGTGGATGGCGCTGGTCGCCGGCTTCGGCGGCACCCGCCGCGAGGGCGACAGCCTCAGCTTCTCGCCGCGGCTGCCCGAGAAGTTCAGCCGGCTGGCCTTCCGGCTCCAGTTCCGCGGGCGGTGCGTGAGCGTGGAGATGGAGGCGGACAAGGTGACGTACAAGCTGCTGATGGGAGATCCCCTGACGATCCGGCACCACGGCAGCCCGGTGCACATGAACGGGGACGGCCCCGTCACGCGCCCCATCCCCGTGCCCGAGCGGCGCCCGACGCCCGAGCAGCCCCCGCACCGCCGCCCGAACGTCCGCTGACCCGACCCCGGGGCCGGGTCAGGACGGGGCGTCCGGCCGTATTCCGCCCTGCGGTTTCGCGCCGCGCGGGTTAGTTTGACCTCGGTCTCCGGGTTTCCGGGCTTCCGTCGGTGGCGGCAGGAGGCGAGGTCCGAACGGCCCCGCCGGCGGCGGGGGTGAGGGGTGCACGATGGCCGACGGCGCGAGCGCCCTGCTCACGGGCGGACGGCGACGCGAGGCGCCGGCGCCGGGCACCTCCCGGCGCCTGCGCGGTGATGCCCCGCTCGCCGCGGTGGCCGCCGCCTTCACCCTGGCCCAACTGCTGCTCGTACGCCCCGGTCTGGGCCTCGGCTGGGACGAGACGGTCTACGTCAGCCAGGTCACCACGCACCACCCGGCCGCCTTCTTCAGCGCCCCGCGCTCCCGCGGCGTCTCCCTGCTGGTGGCACCCGTCGCTTCCTGGTCGTCGTCCACCGCGCTGCTGCGCGTCTACCTCGCCGTGCTCTCCGGGGCCGGCCTGTACCTGGGGCTGCGGTCCTGGCGGGGCCTCTTCCCGGCGCGCGTCCTCGCCACCGCCGGCGCGTTCTTCGCCACGCTGTGGGTGACCCTCTTCTACGGCCCCCAGGCCATGCCCAACCAGTGGGTCGGGATCGGCGCGCTGATCTGCGTCGGCGGCTTCCTGCGGGCCCGGCGGGAACGGGAGCCGGGCGCCCTGGGGGCGGTGGTGGCCGGCGCCGCGCTCATGGCGTGGATGCGGCCCACCGACGCCGTCTGGGTGACCCTGCCCCTCCTGGTCCTCGCCCTGGTCCGCCGGCGCGGACGGCTGCTGCTCGCCCTCGCGGGCGGACTCGCGGCCGGGGGAGTGGAGTGGGTGATCGAGGCGTACGCCTGGTACGGAGGGCTGGCGGAGCGGCTGGAAGAGGCCTCCCGCATCCAGGGCGGGCTCGGCTTCCAGATCGCCGTCGACGACCAGCTGCGCAGCCTGGGCGGACGCGCCCTGTGCCGCCCCTGCACCGGGTCGATGCCGCATCCGGTGATCACCCTGTGGTGGGTCCTGCTGCCGGCCGTCGCCCTCGTCGCACTGGCCGTCGCCGTCCGGGCCCGGCGCACCGCCCGCACCCTCGTCCCGCTCGCCTGCGCCGCCACGGCCGCGTCGCCGTACCTCTTCATGATCGGATATGCGGCTCCCCGCTTCCTCCAGCCCGCCTACGCGCTGCTGGCCGTCCCCGTCGCCGACGCACTGTGGCACCTGGCCCGCACCCCCCGGGGCCGCCGGCGGCCGGTGGGCGCGCCGCTGGTCGCCCTCGCGCTGGCCGGACATCTCACGGTGCAGCTCGTCGTCCTCGTGTACACCGTGGACCGCACCGCCGAGAGCCGGGAGGACTGGGCCCGCACGGCAGGCGCACTGCACCGCCTCGGGGTACGCCCGCCCTGCCTGCTCACCGGACACGAGGCCATCCCCATCGGCTACTACACCGGCTGCTCCTCCGGCGCGACCAGCGGCAACAACGAGAACACCACGGTCGCCCGGATCCTGGACACGGCCCGCCGGATCCCCGTCGCCGCCGTCACCGCACCGGGCGGCACCCCGCCCGCCTACGCCCGCACCTGGGTCCCGTACCGCATCGGCGATCTGGACATCCGCGTCGCGCCCCCGGGTTAGAGATCGCGGATCGGGAAACGCGAACCGGACACCGAACGACCGAGCCGACGCACGCGCGAGGAGGCAGCGATGGGCACGGACCCGATGGCCGACGACGCCTACCAGCCCACCGGAACCAACGAGGAGCAGGCGGACGCCGCACCTCTCGACCTCCAGGACGCCGTCGACGAGCGGGACTACGACGAAACGCTCGACGAGGGCTACTCCCCGCCGGAGAAGCCGCTGGGCGTGACCAGGCACGGCACCACGGCCGCCGAACAGCACGACGGCGAGACCCTGGACGAGCGGCTGGCCCAGGAGGAGCCCGAGGTGAGCGCGCCCGACGGCGACGGCGTGGGCGACAAGCCCGGCGGCGAGGGCGAACCGGTCGATCCCGAGGCGGGCACCGAACGCTCCGCCGGAGTCTCCGAGGTGTTCGTCAACCTCGCCCGCCGCAGCCAGGTGCTGCTGCACAAGCAGCTCACCCTGCTCGACACCATGGAGCGCCGCA
>NZ_JBEZVJ010000030.1:0-76229 GCF_040636935.1 Streptomyces sp. NPDC032940
CCCGCATGATCACTCCCGGGAACGCCCACGCCGACCTGTCCGCCGCATCCGCGGTTCCGCACCGCCTCGTGAGCCCGCCGGGTTCCGCCCGGTCCGCGAGCAGCAGATGCTGGACGCCGCCGTGCGCATCTTCGGGCAGCGCGGGTACATGGCGGCGTCGATGGACGAGATCGCCGAACTCGCGGGCGTGTCCAAGCCGCTGGTGTATCTCTACCTGAACTCGAAGGAAGACCTCTTCACCGCCTGCATCCGCCGGGAGGCGCGAGCGCTGACCGAGGCCGTGCGGGCCGGGGTGCGGCCGGGGCTGCCGGCCGACGGGCAACTGTGGTCGGGGCTGCGGGCGTTCTTCAGCCACACCGCCCGCCACCCCGACGCCTGGGCGGTGCTCCGCCTGCAGGCCCGCACCCACGGCGAGCGGTTCGCCGCGGAGGCCGCGGCGATGCGGGCGGAGATCGTCGCGTTCGTGACGCAGCTGATCGCCGCCGCCGCGCGGGACGCCCACCGGGATCCGGACCTGCCCGAGCGGGAGGTCGCCGGGCTCGCCGAGGCCCTGGTCGGGGCCGCCGAGTCGCTGGCCGACTGGGCGGGCGCCACCGAGGGCGTCAGCGCGAAGCAGGCGGCGGCGACCCTGATGAACTTCGCCTGGGCGGGCCTCGGCGGCCTGATGGCGGACCGGCCCTGGTCGCCCCCGGAAGAGGCGGAGGCGGTGGCTCAGGCCGCTGGGTAGGGAGTGACCTCGCCGGACAGGTGCAGTCGTCGGCCGTCGCCGCCGCGCAGCTCGAACCGTCCGCCGGCGGCCCCGTAGGTCACCGTCCCCGGCAGCAGCACGGGCGCCCGGAAGGCGGCCCGCACCGTGACCGCGTCCGGTGTGCCGTGTGCGGCGAGGCAGCGGGCGACGGTCCACATGCCGTGCGCGATGGCGCGGGGGAAGCCGAACAGGCGGGCGGTGAGCGGGTGGAGGTGGATCGGGTTGCGGTCGCCGGAGGCGGCGCCGTAACGCCGTCCGAGGTCGCCGGGCAGCCGCCACTCGGCCTGCGCGGGCAGCGGTGCCTCCTCCTCGCGCGGGGCGTCGGGGGAGGGGCGCTGTGCCCGGGTGCGGTGCCGGGCCAGGTAGGTGCTGCGGGAGTCCCACACCAGGGCGTCGCCGGCCCGCAGTTCGGTCACGACCACGGCCTCGGTGCCGCGCCGGTGCGGGTGCAGGGCGTCGATGCGCACGGCGAGGTCGTAGGTTCCGTCCGCCGGGAGCGGTGCGCGGCGGGTGAGGTCGATGGTCGTGTGGACGAGTCCGAGCAGCGGCAGCGGGAAGGCGCGGTCGCTCATCAGGCGCATGGCGAGGGGGAAGCCGAGGACGTGCGGGTATGCCGGCGGGAGTGTGTCCGTTCCCGCCGGGAAGCCGCACACCCGCTCGTAGGCGGCCGTGCGGGACGGGTCGACGCGCAGGCCGGGGACCGTCAGCCGGGTGCGGGGGAAGGCGGCGTCCGGGCGAGGACGTTTGAGGGGGGAGAGCAGGGCCCCGCGCGCGAGGAGCGGCGGGAGGGCGGGGAGGGCGGTGAGTGCCGTCGTGGGGGTGTCGGTGGTCATCACGCCCCCAGCAGGCTCTGGCCGCAGACGCGGACGACCTGGCCGTTGACGGTGCCCGAGGCCGGATGGGCCAGCCAGGCGGTGGTCTCTGCGACGTCGACGGGGAGGCCGCCCTGGGCGAGGGAGTTCATGCGGCGGCCGGCCTCGCGGATGAGGAGGGGGACGGCGGCGGTCATCCTCGTCTCGATGAAGCCCGGCGCGACCGCGTTCACCGTCACCCCGTGCTCGGCGAGGGCCCGGGGCGCGAGGGCGCGCACCAGACCGACGATGCCGGCCTTGCTCGCGCCGTAGTTGGTCTGCCCGGCGTTTCCGGCGATGCCGGCGATGGAGGCGGTGGCCACGATCGCGCCGCCCCGGTGGAGGGCGCCGGCGGCGAGGAGCGCGTCGGTGGTGCGCAGGACGCTCGCGAGGTTGACGTCGAGGACGGAACTCCACCGGTCGGCGGGCATGTTGACCAGGCGCCGGTCGCGGGTGACGCCGGCGTTGTGGACGAGGACGTCGAGGCCGCCGGGCAGGGCGGCGGCGATGCGGTCGCCCGCGTCGGCGGCGGTGATGTCGAGGGCGAGGGCGGTGCCGCCGAGGCGTTCGGCGACGTCGCGGGCGTCCTTCTCGGCCTGGGGCACGTCGAGGACGACGACGTGGGCGCCCTGTCCGGCGAGGGTCTCGGCGACGGACGCGCCGATCCCGCGGGCGGCGCCGGTGATCAGGGCGGTGCGTCCGGTGAGCGGGCGGTCCCAGTCGTCGGGGGCGGTGACCTCGCCCGGCCCGACCTCGATCACCTGGCCGCTGACGTAGGCGGAGCCGGGGGAGAGGAGGAAGCGGAGGGTCGATGCGGCGGCGTGGGCGTCGGTGAGCCGGACCAGGTTGACCGTCCTGCCCTGCCCGGTCTCCTTGCCGAGCGAGCGGGTGAAGCCCTCCAACGCCTGCTGGGCGGCGGCCTGGTGGTGGTCGGCGGCGTCGAGCGGGGCGCCGAGCACCAGGATCCGGCCGCTCGGGATGACGGACCGGACGACCGGGTGCAGGGCGGCGTGCACCTCGGCGAGCGCGTCGACGTCCCGTACGCCGGTGGCGTCGAGGACGACGGCGGCGGGGCGGCCGGTGTCGTCGGGGCCGAGGCCCGTGCCGGCGAGGACGGGCGCGAGGTCGAGGCCGGTCCTGCCGGCGGTCAGGTGCAGCAGGCCGCCGACGAGGCGCGGGGTGCCGGGCGTGCGGCGGATCAGCTCCGCGGGCCGGGGCAGGCCGAGCCTGCGGGTCAGGAAGCGGCCGGGCGCGGTGCCGGTGAAGGTCAGATAGCGGTCGGCCATGAATGGCTCCCAGCTTGCGTGAGGGACTCCGACAAATGCTTACTCTGGAGTAAGGTTACCGAAGGTAAGTCCTTGTCGTGCAGTCTTCCCGGGTGAGGAGCGGAACGAGATGAGCCCCCTGAAGCCGCCGTCGGTCCGGCGCGTCGCGGTCATCGGCGGTGCGCGTGTCCCCTTCGCCCGCTCGGACGGCCCGTACGCCACGGCCTCCAACCAGGAGATGCTCACCGCCGCGCTGGACGCGCTCGTCGAGCGGTACGGCCTGGAAGGGCCCGGCGCGGTGGGCGAGTTCGTCGCCGGCGCGGTGCTCAAGCACAGCCGCGACTTCAACCTCGCCCGCGAGACGGTCCTCGGCTCGGCGCTGGACGCCCGCACGCCCGCCTACGACGTCCAGCAGGCCTGCGGCACCGGGCTCCAGGCCGTGATCGCCGCCGCCAACAAGATCGCCCTCGGTCAGACGGAGTCGGCGGTCGCGGGTGGCGCCGACACCGCGAGCGACGCGCCGCTCGGCGTGAACGACCGGCTGCGCCGCATCCTGCTGGAGGCCCGCCGGGCGAAGTCGGCCGGCGCCCGCCTGAAGGCGCTGGCGAAGGTCCGTCCGGCGCATCTGGTCCCGGACATCCCGCGCAACGCCGAGCCGCGCACCGGCCTGTCGATGGGCGAGCACGCCGCGGTCACCGCCCGCGCCTGGGGCATCACCCGCGAGGCCCAGGACGAACTGGCGGCGACGAGCCACCGGCGCCTGGCGGCGGCGTACGAGCGCGGCTTCTTCGAGGACCTGGTGGTGCCCTTCCGGGGCCTGGAGCGCGACCAGAACCTGCGCCCCGGCTCCACGACGGAGAAACTGGCGGCGCTCAAGCCGGTGTTCGGTCTGTCCGGCCCCGGACCCACCATGACCGCGGGCAACTCGACGCCCCTGACGGACGGCGCGGCGACGGTGCTGCTGGCGAGCGAGGAGTGGGCGAGGGTACGGGGCCTGGAGCCGCTCGCATACCTGACGGCGTACGAGACGGCGGCCGTGGACTTCGCCGGCGGTGATGTCGCGGGCGGCGAGGACGGGCTGCTGATGGCGCCGGCGTACGCGGTGCCGCGCATGCTGGAGCGGGCCGGGCTCGGCATCGAGGACTTCGACCTGGTCGAGATCCACGAGGCGTTCGCGTCGCAGGTGCTGGCCACGCTGGCGGCGTGGGAGAAGCGGGGGCTGGCCCCGGTGGACCGCGCCCGGCTGAACGTGGCCGGGTCCTCCCTGGCCACCGGTCACCCCTTCGCGGCGACCGGTGCCCGGATCGTCGCGACGCTGGCCAGGCTGCTCGCCGAGCGGGAGGGACCGGGGCGCGGCCTCGTCTCCGTGTGCGCGGCGGGTGGGCAGGGGGTGACGGCCGTTCTGGAACGAACGTGACTTACCCGCCGGTAACCCCCGAGGCTGCACACGCCCGGCCCCGGACCGTCCCCGAACCCGCACCGACTCCCCACGCGAGGCCCGTACGATCCGGAGCCTGACCGCCGGTAACCCCTCGTCAGGGCCGCGTCCCCCCAGGGGCCGGCGATGAACGCCTCGGCGCGCGAGGCACGTACGTCATGCAGCTGAGCAAAGTCGCCGCTGCACGTCCCAGGAGCCGCCCGTGTCCACCCCGCTTCCCTCCTTCGCCCCCTCCGCCGCGTTCGCCGACTCGCCCGGCCCCACCCTGGTGGCGCCCGAGACGCGGCGCCTGGACGGGGCCGTGCGGGAGGCGTACGTACCGCCGTTCGCCCCGCCGGTGCGGCACGGCTCCCTCGCCGACCTGCCCTTCGAGAACGCGGCCGCGGTCCCCGACAAGGTGGTCCTCAGCCGCAGGTCCGCGGACGGGCGCTGGAGCGACGTGACGGCGGCCGCCTTCGCCGCGCAGGTGCTGGCGGTGGCCAAGGGCCTGATCTCCGAGGGCCTGATGCCGGGCGACCGGATCGCGATCATGGCCCGGACGACGTACGAGTGGACGCTGCTGGACTTCGCCGCCTGGGCCGCGGGCCTCGTCACGGTCCCCGTCTACCCGACCTCCTCGCTCTTCCAGGTCCGCTGGATCCTCCAGGACTCGGGTGCGGTCACCCTGGTCACCGAGACGGCCGCGCAGGCGGCGGCCCTCGGGCCGGAGCTGGAGCGCCTCCCGGACCTGCGGCACCTGTGGATCACGGAGAAGGGCCATGTGGACCAGCTCGCCGAGCTGGGCGCCCGGGTGCCGGACACGGAGGTGGACGTCCGCCGGGGCATGCTGAGCCCGAGCACCCTCGCCACCCTGATCTACACCTCCGGCACCACCGGCCGCCCCAAGGGCTGCGTGCTGACCCACGGCAACTTCTTCGCCGAGGTGGACAACGCCATCGAACTGCTCTACCCCGTCTTCAAGGCGCAGTCGGAGGAACCGTCGGTCCTGCTCTTCCTCCCCATGTCGCACGTCTTCGGCCGGATGGTCGCCGTGGCCTGCGTCCGCGCCCGGGTCCGCCTCGGGCACGCGCCGAGCCTGGCGCCCGAGGACCTGCTCCCGGACCTGGCCGCCTTCCGGCCGACCTGTCTGCTGACCATTCCGTACATGCTGGAGAAGGTCTTCAACGGGGCGCGCGCCAAGGCCGAGTCGGGCGGCCGGGCCACGGTCTTCGACCGCGCGGTCTCGGTGGCGGTGCGCTACGGCGAGGCCATGGAGGCCCGCCAGACCGGCGCGGGAGGCGGTCCGGGCCGTGCCCTGAGGACCGCCCGCTCCTTCTACGACCCCCTCGTCTACCGCAAGATCCGTAACGCGATGGGCGGCCGGGTCCGGCACGTCATCTGCGGCGGCTCCCCGCTCGGCCGCCGCCTGGCCGCCTTCTACGCCGGTGCCGGCATCGAGGTCTTCGAGGGCTACGGCCTCACCGAGACGACGGCCGCGGCGACCGTGACGCCTCCGCTGAAGCCGCGCCTGGGCACGGTGGGCTGGCCGCTGCCCGGCACCCGGATCCGGATCGCCGCCGACGGCGAGATCCTCGTCGCCGGCGACCAGGTCCTGCACGGCTACTGGGACCCCCAGGCGGGCGGCGTCGTCCCGGCCGCCCCCGACGGCTGGTTCCCCACCGGCGACCTCGGCAGCCTGGACGACGAGGGCTATCTGACGATCACCGGCCGCAAGAAGGAGCTGCTGATCACGGCGGGCGGCAAGAGCGTGGCCCCGGCCCCGCTGGAGAACTGGCTGCGCTCCCACCCCCTGATCTCCCAGTGCATCGTCCTGGGCGACCGCCGCCCCTACGTCAGCGCCCTGTTCACCCTCGACCTCGACGGCATCACGCACTGGCGGCGCATGAACGGCAAACACCCCGTGCCGGTGGAGCTGCTGACCGACGACGAGGAGGTCCGCGCGGTGCTCCAGCGGGCGGTCGACGAGGCCAACAAGCTGGTCTCCCGCCCGGAGTCGATCCGCCGCTTCGCCGTCCTGCCGAGGGACTTCACGGAGTGGGAGGGCCATCTGACCCCCTCGCTGAAGCTCCGGCGCGAGGCGATCATGCGCGACTTCGCCGAGGTCGTGGAGGGGCTCTACGCGGGATAGGCGGACGGCTCTACGAGGGGTAGGCGGACGCCGGCCTCAGCGGCGGGCGATCAGACACGCCTGCGGGACCTTCGCGGAGGTGTCCGCCTCCTGCACGCGCACCGTCCGCGACAGCACGGTGAACCCGGCCGCCTCCAGCAGCCCGGCCATCGCCTCCGGCCGCCGCCGCTCGAAGTCCAGGGCGACCGGGTGGCCGAAGGGCCGGTCGAGGCGGCTCGGCTCGTCGCCGACCTGGAAGGCGAGGAGCAGATGCCCGCCCGGGACCAGCACGCGCCGCACCTCCGTGAAGAGGTCCGGCAGCCGGTCCCACGGCGTGTGGATCGACGAGTACCAGGAGACCGCGCCCGCGAGCGCGCCGTCGGGCAGGTCCAGCTCCAGCATGGAGCCCTGCTCGAAGCGCAGGCCGGGGTTCTCGCGGCGGGCGATCGCGAGCATGGCGGCGGACAGGTCGAGGCCGAAGACCTTCAGGCCGAGCGAGGCGAGGTGGGCGGTGACCACACCGGGCCCGCAGCCGAGGTCGGCGACCTCTCCGTCCGGCCCCACCAGTTCGGCGAAGGCGCCCATCAGCGCCCGGTCCAGCGGAGAGTCGGCGAGCACGGAGCGGAAGCGCTCGGAGTAGTCCTCGGCGATGGCGTCGTAGAAGGTGCGGGCGGTGTCCAGGAAGCCGGTGTCGTGGGTCATGGCGGGACCCTAGGGGCCGGCACTGACAGCCGGGGCCGGCCGGCGTCCGGTTCCCGCCGCCTTCCGCGGCGGCCGGAATTCACGGGGAATTCACAGCGGGCTCCGGAAAGGGCAGGAGCCCCGTCGCCACAACGGCGCGGGGCTCCTTGGGTACTGCTGTCAATCAGACAGGAGTGACATTCTCCGCCTGCGGACCCTTGGGGCCCTGCGTGACGTCGAAAGACACCTGCTGGTTCTCCTCGAGGGACCGGAAGCCGGTCGCGTTGATCGCGGAGTAGTGGACGAAGACGTCGGGGCCGCCGCCTTCCTGGGCGATGAAACCAAAGCCCTTTTCGGCGTTGAACCACTTCACGGTTCCGGTAGCCATAAGCCCTCCTTGGGCTCAAAGGGTTGCCCTGCTCCAGAACCAGCAAGTGTGAAGACCACAACTGCTTATGTCTGAGAATGACGAGAGCCCGCGGTCACATGCTCCGCAGGCTCTGTACTGCAAGGGAAACCAAACTGCAACTTGCTGTGAGCCTAGCACGCAGCCCCCCGAGCGCAACAGAGGCCAAGATCACTTCACCCGGATGTTTGAACGGACGTGCCATTCGGCTGACGGCGGGGGGTGCCGCCGGGCGCCCGCCGGGGGAGGGCTAGCCTCGCGATGTGGACAATTCTCGCACCCGGCCGCGCGTCGGCCACATCCAGTTCCTGAACTGCATGCCTCTGTACTGGGGGCTCGCGAGAACGGGAACGCTCCTCGATTTCGAGCTGACGAAGGACACCCCGGAGAAGCTCAGCGAGCAGCTGGTGCGCGGCGATCTCGATGTCGCGCCGGTCACCCTGGTCGAGTTCCTCAAGCACGCCGACGAACTCGTCGCCTTCCCCGACATCGCCGTCGGCTGCGACGGCCCGGTCATGTCCTGCGTGATCGTCTCGCAGGTTCCGCTGGACCGGCTGGACGGCGCCCGGGTCGCCCTCGGCTCGACCTCGCGCACCTCGGTCCGGCTCGCCCAGCTGCTGCTGGCCGAGCGCTTCGGCGTCCGCCCCGACTACTACACCTGCCCGCCGGACCTGAGCGTGATGATGCAGGAGGCCGACGCGGCCGTCCTCATCGGCGACGCGGCGCTGCGCGCCAACATGATCGACGGTCCGCGCTTCGGCCTGGACGTCCACGACCTGGGCGCCCTGTGGAAGGAGTGGACGGGCCTGCCGTTCGTCTTCGCCGTCTGGGCGGCCCGCCGCGACTACGTGGACCGCGAGCCGGTCATCGCCCGCAAGGTGCACGAGGCCTTCCTCGCCTCCCGCAACCTCTCCCTGGAGGAGGTCGACAAGGTCGCCGAGCAGGCGGCGCGCTGGGAGGACTTCGACGAGAAGACCCTCGCGCAGTACTTCACGACCCTGGACTTCCGCTTCGGTACCCCGCAGCTGGAGGCCGTCGCGGAGTTCGCCCGCCGGGTCGGCCCGACGACCGGTTTCCCGGCCGACGTGAAGGTCGAACTGCTCGGGCCCTGATCGCCGCCGCGTCGGCCCACTACCCTGCTGGAAGGTTCCGGCGTACGGGGGAGGGGTGGACCGATGCGGCCGCTCGATGTCGACGAACCCACCGTCGTGGGGCCCTACCGGCTGCTCGGCCGGCTGGGCTCCGGCGGCATGGGCAGGGTCTACCTGGGCCGCAGCGCCGGCGGCCGCACGGTCGCCGTGAAGATCGTGCACCCGCACTTCGCGCTGGACGAGGAGTTCCGGGCCCGGTTCCGCCGTGAGGTCGAGGCCGCCCGCCGGGTGGGCGGTGCCTGGACCGCGCCCGTGCTCGACGCCGACCCGGAGGCGCGCGTGCCCTGGGTCGCCACCGCGTACGCGGCCGGACCCTCCCTGACCGCGGCCGTCGCGGACGGCGGCCCGCTGCCCGCCCACTCCGTACGGGCGCTCGGCGCGGGGCTCGGCGAGGCGCTGACCGCGGTGCACGAGCTGGGCCTGGTGCACCGTGACGTGAAGCCGTCCAACGTGCTGCTCACCCTCGACGGACCCCTCCTGATCGACTTCGGCATCGCCCGCGCGACCGGGGGCACCTCCCGGACGGAGTCCGGGGGAGGCACCGCCTCCCTGACCTCGACGGGCGTCTCGATCGGCTCGCCCGGCTACATGTCGCCCGAGCAGATCCTCGGCAAGGGCGTCACCGGCGCCGCCGACGTCTTCTCCCTCGGCGCGGTCCTCGCCTTCGCGGCGACCGGCCGGCCGCCCTTCCCCGGCGACTCCTCGGCCGCTCTGCTCTACCGGGTCGTCCACGAGGAGCCGGAGCTCGGCGCCCTGGACGGCGAGGTGGGCGACCTGGTCCGCGCGTGCCTGGCCAAGGACCCCGGCGGCCGGCCCGCCCCCGCCGAGGTGGCCCGACGGCTCGCCCCGGACGGCGCGGCCCGGCTGGTCGCGGGCGGCTGGCTGCCGGGGACGCTGGTGGAACAGGTCAGCCGGAGCGCCGTACAGCTGCTCAACCTGGAGGCGGCGGGGGAGGGCGGTCCGGCGTCCGAGCAGGGGTCGGGGCCGGTGGGCTTCAGCCGGCCCTCGGTGCCGGCGGACGCCGCGGGTGCGTACCCGGGCGGTGCCTTCGGGCCGCCGCCGGTCATGCCGGGGCCCTGGGCGCCGGCCGGGGCTCCCGCCTCTGCGCCCACGCCCCCGCCACCGAGCACACCCCCGTCCCCCACCGCGGTGCCAGGGCCGCGGGACGGTGACCGGAGTCCCGGAAAGCTGTCCGTCCAGGTGGCGGCGACCTCCACACGGGGGGACGGCGGGCGCGGGCGCCGGCTCAGCTGCACGGTGGCCCTCGCCGTGGCCGGTGCGCTGGCCGCGGTGACCGTCGGCTCGGTGTTCGTGTTCGACCTGCTGCCGGGCGAGCACCGGGACAGCGCCGGCGGCGGCGCCGACCACGGTTCCCACGCGCCGTCCGCCTCCGCCACGGCCCCGGGAAGCACCCAGGGCACCGTCCCGGCCGCCTACCTCGGCACCTGGGAGGGCCAGGGCCTCGCCCTCGGGGGCACCCTGCCGGCGGGCACCTTCCGCGTCACCATCAAGCGGGCCGGCGTCGGCCAGGAGCTGGGGCGGCTGAGCCAGACCGACCAGCTGGGCGGCGTCTGCGTGGACGTCCTGACGCTCAAGCAGGTGACGGACAAGCAGATCGTCGCCGCCTCGGTCGGCGCGAAGGGCAACCACAGCGGCTGCAACCAGGAGGCCACGACCGTCCGCTTCACCCCCGTCGGCGACGACCTCCGATACGCCTCCGAGAGCGCCGCGTCGGGCAGGCCCCAGGCCCGGATGTCCAAGGTCGGGTAGGAGTTCGGACGGAAGGCCGGACCGGCGGGAAGCACCACCGGCCGTGCGCCCGGCCCCCATAGGGTGTCCGCGTGCTGAGCGTCGATGTGCTGGTCCTCCTCGTCGCCGTGCTCTGGGGCGCCGCGGCGGGCGCGCTGCTGCCGCGGGCGGCCTACCGTTTCTCCGCGCCCCCGGGGGAGGCGTGGCGCGACGCGTGCCCGGCCGCGCACCCGGTGCGGGGATGGCTCGGGCCGGCCCGGTGCGGGCAGTGTGCGTCCGCGGTGCGGGAGGGGCCGGTCGCGGCGGCGTACGGCCCCGGTGCCGCCGTTCCCGCCGTCCTCACCGCCCTGGCCTGCGTCTCCCTCGCCGCCGCCACCGGGACCCGGCCCGAGCTGGCCGTCTGGCTGCTGCTGGCGCCGGCCGGCGTGCTGCTGGCCGTCGTCGACGTGCGGGTGCGGCGGCTGCCCGACCCCCTGACCCTCCCGCTCGCCGGCACCGCGCTCGCCCTGCTCGGCGTCACCGCGCTCGTGCCCGAGCACGCCGGCAGGTGGACCACCGCCCTGCTGGGCAGCCTCGCGCTGGGCGCCGGCTACTTCGTGCTCCATCTCATCAACCCCGCCGGCATGGCCTTCGGCGACGTCAAGCTCGCGCTGGGCGCCGGTGCCGTCCTCGGCTGGTACGGCTGGCCCACGCTGATGCTGGGCACCTTCGCCGGGTTCCTGCTCGGCGCGCTGTACGGGGGCGTCCTCGTCGTCGCCGGGCGGGCCGGGCGCGGGACGGCCATCGCCTTCGGCCCGTTCCTGCTCGCGGGCGCCTTCCTCGGCGTCCTCGCGGGCGCGTACGCGGCCTGAGCGCGGCCGGGGAAAAGGGCTGGCGTAGGCTGGTCAAGTCCGTCCACAACCCTGCCGAAAGGGACGCCGGTGACCGAGAAGGCCGACCTTCAGATCGTCCTCGACCGTGCCGCCGCCGGTGGGCGGATCACCCCCGAAGAGGCCCTCGTCCTCTACCGCGACGCCCCCCTGCACGCGCTGGGCGCCGCCGCCGACGCCGTCCGCAGGCGCCGGTACGCGGGCACCGAGCACATCGCGACGTACATCATCGAGCGGAACATCAACTACACGAACGTGTGCGTCACGGCGTGCAAGTTCTGCGCGTTCTACGCGGCCCCCAAGGACACGAAGAAGGGCTGGACCCGCGACCTCGACGACATCCTGCGCCGCTGCGCGGAGACCGTCGAGCTGGGCGGCACGCAGATCATGTTCCAGGGCGGCCACCACCCGGACTACGGCGTGGAGTACTACGAGAAGCACTTCGCCGCCATCAAGAAGGAGTTCCCCGAGCTCGTCATCCACAGCCTGGGGGCGAGCGAGGTCGAGCACATGGCGCGGATCTCGAAGGTGTCGGTCGAGGAGGCCATCACCCGGATCCACGCGGCCGGGCTCGACTCCTTCGCCGGCGCCGGCGCCGAGCTGCTGCCCGAGCGGCCGCGCAAGGCGATCGCCCCGCTGAAGGAGTCCGGCGAACGCTGGCTGGAGATCATGGAGATCGCGCACGGGCTGGGCGTCGAGTCGACGTCCACCATGCTGATGGGCACCGGCGAGACCAACGCCGAGCGCATCGAGCACCTGCGCATGATCCGGGACGTGCAGGACCGCACCGGCGGCTTCCGCGCCTTCATCCCGTACACCTACCAGCCCGAGAACAACCACCTGAAGGGCCGCACGCAGGCCACGCTCTTCGAGTACCTGCGGATGATCGCCATCGCCCGGGTGTTCCTCGACAACGTCGCCCACATCCAGGGCTCATGGCTGACCACCGGCAAGGAGGTCGGCCAGCTCTCCCTGCACTACGGCGCCGACGACCTCGGCTCGATCATGCTCGAGGAGAACGTGGTGTCGTCGGCCGGCGCCAAGCACCGCTCCAACCGGCTCGAGATCATCGACCTGATCCGCAAGGCGGGGCGCGTCCCGGCGCAGCGCGCCACGACGTACGAGCACCTCGTCGTGCACGACGACCCGGCGAACGACCCCGTCGACGAGCGGGTCGTCTCCCACATCTCGTCCACGGCCATCGAGGGCGGCACGGCCCACCCCGAGCTGAAGCTCCTCGCCTCCAACTGACGCCGCCGTGCTGACGATCCACGCCTGCGAAGCCTCGCCCGAGGCGGCCGTCCTGGTCGACGGCGCTCAACTCGCCGCCGTCGGCCCGTACGAGGAACTGGCCGCCGGTCATCCCCGGGCGCGGGTGCGCCGGTGGCCCGGCATCCTGACGCCCGGACTGCTCAACCCTTACGGCCCCGAACTGCTGGAGCAGGCGTACCACCCCGACCCGCGCGAAGCGGACCGGCTCGGCACCGAGCCGGTCTTCGGCGAGCGCGCGCGGGCACTCCTCGACGGCCACCCGTCCGCGCGGGGCGCCAGTGCCCGCCGCGGGGTGCAGCGGATGCTGGCGCACGGCACGGTCGCCGTCGCCGGTGAACTGCGCAGCCGCGCGGCCCTGGACGCGGTGCGCGGTGCCGGGCTGGCCCTGGCGGGGCGTCCGGCCTCCCTGCCCGGGCCCGCGTCGTTCTCCCCGGTGCCGCTCGTGCTGCTTCCCGGGCTCGCTCCCGGGAAGCCTGCGCGGTTCGCGGTGTTCGACGTGCCCGACCGGGCCGCGCTCGTGCGGGACGGCGCGTCCACGTGCGTGGCGACCGTCGTCGCGGGCCGCCTCGTGTACCGGCGGCGCTGAGCGCGCTATCCCGCGAACGCCCTCGCGAAGGCGCCGCTCTCCTGCTCCACCCCGCTGCAGCTGGTCAGTGCGTCGTCCGCGGAGGCGTCCTCCCCGCACTGCCGGTCCCGGAACGTCGCCCACATCGACACCCAGGCGATGCCGTTCCGCTCGGCGAAGGAGCGGACCTCCGCGGCGTCCGCGAGGGTGAAGGTCTCGCCGGCGACGTCGTTGACGCCCAGCATCGAGGTGAGCGCCATGCCCCGCCAGGCGTCCGCGTCCGATGTCCCGAAGACCTCCTTCAGCTGGGTGTGCGCGGCCTTCGCCGCCGTGAGGGCGTACCCGCCCATGTCGCCGGAGTAGGACTCGCCGTAGTTCATGGTCATGAGGTTGACCGTGGAGACCTGCACACCGTGGTCGTTGGCGGACGCCAGCAGCGCGAGGGAGTCGGCGTCCAGGCCCGAGGGCATCACCGGGAGCGTGAAGGAGACCTCCAGGTCGCTGCGCTCCTTCTGGAGCAGCGCGATCGCCTCGGAGCGCAGGGCCGCCGAGTCGGTGTCGGTCAGCTCGTCACCCTCGATGTCGAAGTCCGCCCGCGTGGCGCCCGCCGCGTCCAGGGCCGCGCCGTACGCCTTCGCCAGCGCGGCGGCGCTGTCGCAGGTGGCCGCCAGCTCCTCGCCGGAGGCGCCGCCGAAGGAGACCCGGACGGCGGCGCCGGACTCCGTCAGCTTCGCGATGCGGGCGGCGACCGAGGCGTCGCCGATCTCCTGGACGCCGTTCCAGCGCGGCTCGCAGCCGTCGCCGGAGGCGATGACGAACGCCAGGTTGTACGTCGCCGGGGAGCCCGCCGTGTCGTCGGCGGAGGCCGTGGTGGCGCTGACGTAGGGGGCGTAGGCGGTGCCCTGCGCGGATGCGGACGGTGTGGTGGTGGCCGACGGCGCCGTACCGGCCGCGTCGGTCGTACCGTCCTGCCCGGAACAGCCGGCGCCGGCCAGGGCCAGCAACAGGGCGCACCCGGCGGCCGCCTTCCGGTAAGCCCTCATGTGCGCACGCTCCCGTTCTCGTCGTCGGACGAGTGAATGTCTCACGGGCGGCTGGGGCTTTCCTGAGAGAAGTCCGAGCTTTTGCGGAGTTTCCCAGGGGACGGACAGGTTGCGCCCGGTTTCTTCGCGGACTCACAGAGAAGCCCCAGGACGCGACAGGCAAGGCTCCCTAACGTCCGGGGAATGCATTCCGAGCCTGCCTTCGAAAGCCGCGCCGCCCTGGGCGGAACGCCCGCGCGCGGTCGCCGCCGTAAACGCGGCAACGGGTCCGCCGAAGGGCCCGTGTTCGTCGACAACTCCGGACGCCGGGCCCGGCTGCTGCGCCGGCTGGGGCTCCTCCTCGGAGCCGTCTGCGTCGGCTACGCGGCCGTACTGGGCCTGGCCTTCATGGGCATCGGCACCTCGGTCAACCCGTCCTCGCTGCTGCCCTTCGGGGGCGGCCAGGACGGCCAGGGCCCGGGAGGCGGCGCGCGTCCGCAGGGCGGCCTCGCCCCCACGGGCGCCCCGCCGGGCGGCACCCCCGCCGGCGCCCCAGGCGCCACCCCGACCACCACCCCCACCACCCCCACCTCCGGCGCCTCCGCCGCCACCGACTGACCGGGACGCCGCCACCGCCATGACCACGACCACCCCGCCCACCCCCTCCCCGTCCCCACGGGGCCGTCGCAGGGCGCCCACCCGGATCGAGCGGGCCGCCGGCCGGGCCGCCGCCCTGCAACGGCCGCGGGTGCTCCTCGCCCTGCTGCTCCTGCTGGCGCTGACCTGCGTGATGCTGCTCGACGGCTATCTGCGCGCGGAGGTCGGCGGCGACCAGCGCGTGCGCACCGGGGCGAGCTCCAGCGACGTACCGGACGAGGTCCTCGACGGCGGGCCCGTCCTCACCTTCCCCGGCGGGCAGGCCACCACGGTCTCCGTCCCGGACAAGACGATCGCGCTGACCTTCGACGACGGCCCCGACCCGACCTGGACTCCGCAGGTGCTGGAGATCCTCGAGAAGTACGACGTGCCCGGCACGTTCTTCCTGGTCGGCTCCATGGTCGCGCGCTACCCGGACATCGTGGAGGACATGGTCGAGCAGGGCAACGAGGTGGGGGTCCACACCTTCACCCACATCGACCTGTCCTACCAGAGCGAGTCCCGCATCACGCGCGAGATCGAGCAGACCCAGCTCGCGCTCGCGGGGGCGGCCGGCATCACCACCACGCTGTTCCGCGCGCCGTACTCCTCCCAGACCGACGCCATCGACAACTACAGCTGGCCCGTCTACGAGAAGCTCGGCGAGGACGGCTACACCAGCGTTTTCATCGACACCGACAGCGACGACTGGAAACGGCCCGGCGTCTCGAAGATCGTCGACTGGGCCACGCCGGACGACGACGAGGGCGCCTCCGTCCTCTTCCACGACGCGGGCGGGGAGCGGTCGCAGACCATCGAGGCGCTGCCGAAGTACATCGAGAAGATGAAGGCGAAGGGCTACACCTTCACCACCATCAGTGGAGTCATGGCCGGGCAGCAGGCCTCCGGAGGTCCCGGCGGTATCGGTGCCCAGGCCTCCGGCGCCGAGGGCGGCGGGCTCCAGGCCGCCCACCACCGGGCCACCGGCGCGACCCTCTACGAGGGCAAGGCGCTCGTCGCGGCCGTCGCCGTCGCCGAGTGGACCGTGCCGGCGCTCTCGGTCGGGCTCATGGTCGTGGGCGTCGCCGTGATGGGCCGCTTCGGGATGATGCTGATCCTCGCCCGCCGCCACCACCGCCTGCGCAACGGACGGCGCTTCGGCTGGGGCCCGCCCGTCACCGGGCCGGTGAGCGTGATCGTCCCGGCGTACAACGAGAAGGAGTGCATCGAGAACACCCTCAGATCGCTGGCGGCGAGCACCCACCCGATCGAGATCGTCGTCGTGGACGACGGGTCGACGGACGGCACGGCCGAGCTCGCCGAGTCCCTCGGCCTGCCCAACGTCCGGGTCGTCCGGCAGGCCAACGCCGGCAAGCCCGCCGCCCTCAACAACGGCGTCCGGCACGCCCGGTACGACATCGTCGTGATGATGGACGGCGACACCGTCTTCGAGCCGGACACGGTACGGCACCTCGTGCAGCCCTTCGCCGACCCCGGCGTCGGCGCGGTCGCGGGCAACGCAAAGGTCGGCAACCGGCGCACCCTCATCGGCGTCTGGCAGCACATCGAGTACGTGATGGGCTTCAACCTCGACCGGCGCATGTACGACCTGCTGCGCTGCATGCCGACCATCCCCGGCGCGATCGGCGCCTTCCGGCGGGACGCGGTGCTGGAGGTGGGCGGCATGAGCGAGGACACGCTCGCCGAGGACACCGACATCACCATCGCCCTGCACCGCGCCGGGTGGCGGGTCGTCTACCAGGAGCACGCGCGTGCCTGGACCGAGGCGCCGGGCTCGCTCAAGCAGCTCTGGTCGCAGCGCTACCGCTGGTCCTACGGCACCATGCAGGCCCTGTGGAAGCACCGCGGGTCGCTGACGGACCGAGGGCCCTCGGGGCGCTTCGGCCGGGTCGGCATGCCGCTGGTCGTCCTCTTCCAGGTGGTCACGCCGGTCTTCGCCCCGCTCATCGACGTCTTCACCGTCTACTCGATGATCTTCGTCGACTTCCGGGCGGCGCTGCTCGCCTGGCTGGCGGTGCTGGGCGTCCAGCTGCTGTGCGCGGCCTACGCCTTCCGGCTCGACCGGGAGAAGTACCGGTACCTGCTGATGATGCCGCTCCAGCAGCTGGCGTACCGGCAGATGATGTACCTGGTCCTCATCCACTCCTGCGTCACCGCCCTCACCGGCGGCCGGCTGCGCTGGCAGAAACTCAAGCGGACGGGCGAGGTGGGGACACCGGCGGGGAACGGGTGATGGGGGCGCACAGCAAGGGCGCCGTGCGCGCCGCGCGCGTGGAGGCCGGTGCCCCGGAGCGGGACCGCTACTTCGACACCCTGCGCGCCGTCGCCCTGGTCCGGGTCGTCGCGTACCACGCCTTCGGCTGGCCCTGGGCCGGGCTGGTGCTGCCCTCCATGGGCATCATGTTCGGCCTGGCCGGCACCCTGATGGCCCGGTCGCTGCGGCGCCCGGCCCCGGCGGTGATCCGCGGCCGGCTGCGGCGCCTGCTGCCACCGTTCTGGTGCTGGGGCCTGTTCGTGACCGGCGCGATGCTGGTGCACGGCTGGATGCCGGGGTGGCAGGCCGTCTACTGGATCGTGCCGCTCGGCGACCCGCCGGGCAACGCGTGGGGCGAGCAGGCCTGGGAGATCCTCTGGTACCTGCGGACCTATCTGTGGTTCGTCCTCCTGTCGCCGCTGCTGCTGCGGGTGTTCCGGGCGGCACCCCTGCCCGTCCTGGTCCTGTCGCTCGTCCCCGCCGTCGCGCTCCGGTACCTCTGGCAGCCGCCGGACGACCGCTTCGGCAGCGCCCTGACCGACCTCGCCACGTTCCTCTTCTGCTGGCTGCTCGGCTTCGCGCACCACGAGGGGGTGCTGGCACGGCTGAGGCCGGCCGCCGTCGCCCTGCCGGCGCTCGCCGCGCTGGCGTACGGCGGGTGGTACGCGTTCGCGCACCAGGGCGAGTACGGCACCTACGACCTCGACGACATCCCCCTCGCCCAGACCTTCTGGTCGGCGGGATTCGTGACGCTGCTGATGTACACGAAGGCGCGGTTCGGCGTCGGCTTCGCCGGACTGGCCCGCTTCCGGCGCCTGGACCGGCTGGTGACCGTATTCAACGCCCGCGCGGTGACGGTCTACCTCTGGCACGAACTCGCCCTCGTCCTCGCGGTGCCGCTGATCGACCGCTTCTGGGACGTCCCCGCCTTCGAGGCGCATCTGCCGCTGGACAGCCAGTGGTTCCTGCTGGGCGTCGGCTGGGTCCTGATCGCGGTGTTCGTCGTCCTCTTCGGCTGGGTGGAGGATGTCGCCGCGCGGAAGAGGCCGCGGCTGGTGCCGTGACCCGGCCCTGCAACAATGGGCCCGTGACCCGCGCTTCCCTGAACAAGCAGCCGCACGAAGTCGCCTCGATGTTCGACCACGTCGCGGAACGGTACGACCTGACGAACACCGTGCTCTCGCTCGGCCAGGACCGGGCGTGGCGCAAGGAGGTCGCCAGAGCCGTCGACGCCCGGCCCGCGCAGAAGGTCCTCGACCTGGCCGCCGGCACCGCGACCTCGTCCCAGCCCTTCGCCCGCGCCGGCGCCTACGTGGTGCCCTGCGACTTCTCCCTGGGCATGCTCCAGGTGGGCAAGCAGCGGCACGCGTGGATGCCGTTCACCGCGGGCGACGCGACGCGGCTGCCGTTCCGGGACGACGTGTTCGACGCCGTCACCATCTCCTTCGGCCTGCGCAACGTGCAGGACACGGACGCGGCGCTGCGCGAGATGTACCGGGTGACGCGGCCCGGCGGCCGGGTGGTGATCTGCGAGTTCTCGCACCCGACCTGGGCGCCCTTCCGCACCGTGTACACCGAGTACCTGATGCGCGCCCTGCCGCCGGTGGCCCGCGCGGTGTCGTCCAACCCGGACGCCTACGTCTACCTCGCGGAGTCCATCCGTGCCTGGCCCGACCAGGCGGCCCTGGCGGAGCGGCTGCGCAAGGCCGGCTGGTCGAGGGTGGCGCACCGGAACCTGACGGGCGGCGTCGTGGCGCTGCACCGGGGCTTCAAGGAGAGCTGAGCCTCACCCGCCCGGGGCCCGCGCCCTCAGGGGCGGCCGAGCAGCACCGCCCGGGGCGGCCCGGCCGGCTCGGCCAGCTCCCGCCGGAGCCCGCCGGGCGGCGGGTCCGGCACGCGCGGCTCGCGGATGCCCCCGCCGCCCTCGCCCTCCCCGAAGTCGCACCACACGTACACCCTCGAACCGCGCGGCACCAGGGCCCCGGGCGGCGGATACTGGCGTACGACGTGGTCGACGACGGCGAGGCGCAGGTCGGGCCGGTCCGGTGAGGTGAGGGAGAGGCCCTCTCCCCGCGCCACCTCGTCCGCGTCCACGGTCATCAGGCCGACCAGGCGCGGCACGCACACGTCGGATGTCTTCGAAGTCAGGCGCACGGGCCTCACCTCCAGCGGTACGGGCACGGTAACTCCGCCGCGCACCGCCCGGAAGACGTCACGTCACCGACCGCGGCAGACCGTCCCCGGCGTCAGAGCCGGAGCCGGTAGCAGTGCCCCTGCTGCTCCTGCGTCGGGATCGTGAAGACCTCGGCGAGGCGCATCCCCAGCCGCTCGGTGACCGCGATGGAGCGCGCGTTGCGGGCGTTGACCATCGCCACCACCTCCGGCACGCCCGCCGAGCGCACCCGCTCCAGGGTCTGCCGGGCCGCCGCCGTGACGTACCCCTTGCCCCAGTGCTCCCGACCGAGCCGCCAGCCGATCTCGATCTCGCCCTTCGGGCCCCAGTCGCCCGGCCACGGCTGGGCGCCGGTGAAGCCGATGACCCGCCCGGACTCGTCCACCATGGTCCACAGGCAGAAGCCGTGCTCGGCGTCGTGCCGGCGCTGGCGGGCGGTGAGTTCCTCGTAGACGGACAGTTCCGCGGGCCTCCCGCCGTGGAACTCCATGACGTCCGGGTCGGCGAAGACCCGGTGCCAGGCGACGGCGTCCTCGTCGGTGGGGACGCGCAGCCGTACGACAGGCAGAGCTCGGTTCACGGGGCAGCCCTTCAGCCGGGTGATCGGTGACGCTGAATAGACTGCCCATGTCCAGTGCCCGTCGGCACGCAGATTCTCGAAACTCTGGGGAGATCCCGCCGTGACCGAGCCCCTCTCCGACAACACCGCCGATGTGATCGTCGTGGGCGCGGGGCCAGCCGGCTCCACGACCGCGTACTACCTGGCCAAGGCCGGACTCGACGTCCTCCTGCTGGAGAAGACCGCGTTCCCACGGGAGAAGGTCTGCGGCGACGGACTCACCCCGCGCGCCACCAAGCAGCTCGTGGCGATGGGCATCGACATCTCCGAGAAGGCCGGCTGGCTGCGCAACAAGGGCCTGCGCATCATCGGCGGCGGCTCGCGTCTCCAGCTGGACTGGCCGGATCTGGCCTCCTTCCCCGACTACGGACTCGTCCGCAAGCGCGACGACTTCGACGAGCAGCTCGCCCGGCAGGCGCAGAAGGCGGGCGCCCGGCTCCACGAGCGCTGCAACGTGGTCGGTCCGGTCGTCGACGAGCGCACCGGCCGCATCACCGGCGTACAGGCGAAGCTGGGGGAGGAGAAGCGGGAGGCCACCTTCCACGCTCCGCTGGTCGTGGCCGCCGACGGCAACTCCACGCGGCTGTCCCTGGCGATGGGCCTGCACCGCCGCGAGGACCGCCCGATGGGCGTCGCCGTCCGCACGTACTTCACCTCGCCGCGCCACGACGACGACTACCTGGAGTCCTGGCTGGAGCTGTGGGACCGCCGCGGCGCCCAGGACCGCCTGCTGCCGGGCTACGGCTGGATCTTCGGCATGGGCGACGGCACGTCGAACGTCGGCCTCGGCGTGCTGAACACCTCCGCCTCCTTCAAGGAGCTGGACTGGCGCGAGGTGCTGAAGGCCTGGTGCGCGTCCATGCCCGAGGAGTGGGGCTACACCCCGGAGAACATGACCGGCCCCATCCGCGGCGCCGCCCTGCCCATGGCCTTCAACCGCCAGCCCCACTACACCAAGGGCCTGCTGCTGGTCGGCGACGCCGGCGGCCTGGTGAACCCCTTCAACGGCGAGGGCATCGCCTACGCCATGGAGTCCGGCCAGATCGCCGCCGACGTCATCGTCCAGGCGCACGCGCGGGCCACACCGGCCCAGCGGGAGATCGCCCTCCAGCGCTACCCGCGCGTCCTCAAGGACACCTACGGCGGCTACTACTCGCTGGGCCGCGCCTTCGTGAAGCTCATCGGCAACCCGAAGGTCATGCAGATCGCGACCCAGCGCGGCCTCACCCACCCCGTCCTGATGAAGTTCACCCTCAAGATGCTCGCCAACCTGACGGACCCGACGGGCGGCGACGCGATGGACCGCATCATCAACGGACTGAGCAAGGTGGCCCCGAAGGCCTGATCACACCCCGCCGGTCATGCCCCGGTGAAGGCCGCGGCGTTGGCGGCCCGGCGCGCGAACACCTCGTCGCGCAGGGCCGCCGACTGCCGCAGCGCACGCTTCCGGTCGCGCGCGGAGAGCCGGTCCAGGTAGACGTGCCCGTTCACGTGGTCGGTCTCGTGGGCGAGGCAGCGCGCGAAGTAGCCGGTCCCCTCGACGAGAAGGGGCTCGCCGTGCTTGTCCAGGCCCCGCACGACGGCCCGGTCGGGGCGCGGTACGGCCATGACGGCGCCCGGCACCGACAGACAGCCCTCGCCCTCGTCGAGGAGCCGCCGCGCGGCCGGGTCGAGCGGTTCCAGCACCGGGTTCACGATGTGTCCGACATGCCGGACACCGTCGTCGTCGGGGCAGTCGTACACGAACAGGCGCAGATCGACCCCGACTTGGTTGGCCGCGAGGCCGGCGCCCTCCGCGACGTACATCGTGCGGAACATGTCGTCGATGAGCGCGGCGAGGTCGGGTCCGAACTCGGTGACGTCCCGCGACGGCCGGTGCAGCACCTCTTCGCCGAACTCGGTGACGCGTCGTACCGACCCGCGCCGGGACTCCGGTGCGAGCGGAGGGTAGGAGGCGGTGTGCCGCCCCTGCACGAACACGCTGGGCATGCTGTCTCTCCTTCGGTCTCGTGAACGGCCGGTGGGTGACCGGCCCGTGCCGAGCTTGCCAGGAGAGCGGCGCGTGCGCGGGGAGAGCGCCAAAGGCCGGGGCAGGAGAGCACGGAAGGCCCCGCGGGAGCGCCGAAAGGCCGCAGCCCCCGAGCGGCTGCGGCCTTTCGTGCAGATGTGTCCGAGGTGTCCGGACGCGAGCGTCAGAGGACGCGCACGGCACCGCTCGGCGGGTCGTACGACAGGGGCTTCAGCACGACGCCCGTCGACGGGTTCTGCGCGCCGACGAACATGCCGTCGCCGACGTAGACGCCCACGTGGTACGCGCTGCCCGCGCCGCCCCAGTAGAGGATGTCGCCCGGCTGGAGGTTGTCCAGCGACACCTGGGTGCCGGCGACCGACTGGTCCTGCGAGACGCGCGGCAGGTCGACGCCGACCTGCTTGAAGGCGGCCTGCACGAGACCGGAGCAGTCCCACGAGTTGGGGCCGGTGCCGCCGGAGACGTAGGCGTCGCCGACCTGGGCCTGCACGAAGGAGACCACGGCGGCGGCCGAACCGGTGGCCGAGGAGCTGACGCTGACCGAGGCGTCCGACGAGGACGAGGACGAGGAGCCGGTGTCCGCGGAGGCGCTCAGTGTGGCGCGCTCGGCGGCACGGGAGGCGCGCTCGGCGGCCTCCTTGCGGGCGGCCTCCTCGGCCTTCTTCTTGGCTTCCGCGGCCTTCTTCTTGGCCTCGGCGAGGTCCGCCTTGGCCTCCTTGGCCGCGGCGGCGGCGGCCGCGTCGCGCTGGGCGCGCAGCTCGTAGTTCGCGGCGGCCTGCTGCGTGGCGTCCGCGGACTGGGCGACCTGGGCGGCCAGGTCGGCCGTCAGGGTGGGCAGTTCGAGGGTCTGCGTCACCGGCTCGGCGGCGTTCGCCGAACCCGACGCCCCGGCCACTGCCAGGGTGCTGAGGACGCCACCGGCAACTCCGGCCCGCATCGCGAGTGTCGACGCGCTGCGGCGGGGCTTCCGGTGGCTGCGTATGTGAGCGGTGTGGGACATAGGGACAACCGGTATCAGGAGCTCCTCCATACCTTCAAGAAACGTGGGGTGCGCCACAGTTGTTCAACGCAGCCCCCGAATCCCGGGCGTGTCGCCCTTTTTTGACGCCCTGGCGAACATTGCGTCCCCTCCGTGACCCACCTGTGATCACGGTCTTTGATCGTTTCGCCCGAATTGCCCCGCGCTTACCACTCGTTGAGGTGGTTGGCCAAGCCCGGTTCTCAGCCGCCTCTCACGGATGTGACGGAGGTCACGGAACGGTTCCCGGGACGGCCGCGTCCCCCCGCGCGGGTCGCAACCCGCGGCGCTCGTGAACGCGTGCACACGTCCACATCGCGCCTCGTCCTCCCTCCGATGTGTGAACGCGGGCCACTATCAAGAGATCCGGTCCAGCGCCAATTTGCATGCACGCGAAGCATCTTGATATTGAGACGCCCGCCCTGAAGAGCCTCTGGCCAGCGGCGACGAGCGAAATTGTCACCTCTGGTGATCAGCTGAACGCTTCTTGTGTGAAGATCACCGCTCATCCGACTTCATGATCCTTCGTCAGGTGGTGGAGATCACAAAGCTTGTGCAATACCCCGTGTCGCAGATCACAGAGTCACGGGCATAAGATGCGAGGCAGTTGGGCTTGTGACCTGCTTCACATGTTCGCGATCTTCGCCGGGACGAGCGGGGTTCGTGGGGCTGTTGGGGCGGCTGTGAGTCCAGTGCAGTGCCAGTGCAACCGCCAGCAGTCAGTGCCGACTGAGAGGAGCGAGGAGCGGTGAACGCGTATGCGCCCATCCTCGTACTGGGAGCCCTCGGGGCAGGCTTTGCGATCTTCTCCGTGGTCATGGCCACGCTGATCGGTCCGAAGCGGTACAACCGGGCCAAGCTCGAGGCCTATGAGTGCGGCATCGAGCCGACCCCCACGCCGGCCGGCGGCGGGCGCTTCCCCATCAAGTACTACCTGACGGCGATGCTCTTCATCGTCTTCGACATCGAGATCGTCTTCCTCTACCCCTGGGCCGTCACCTTCGACGCCCTGGGGATCTTCGGGCTCGTGGAGATGCTGCTCTTCGTGCTCACCGTCTTCGTCGCGTACGCGTACGTATGGCGGCGCGGCGGCCTGGAATGGGACTGAGGGGCCTTTAGTCATGGGACTCGAAGAAAAGCTGCCGAGCGGCTTCCTGCTGACCACCGTCGAGCAGGCCGCGGGCTGGGTGCGCAAGTCGTCCGTCTTCCCCGCCACGTTCGGCCTCGCGTGCTGTGCCATCGAGATGATGACCACCGGCGCCGGCCGCTACGACCTGGCGCGCTTCGGCATGGAGGTCTTCCGCGGCTCGCCGCGGCAGGCGGACCTGATGATCGTCGCGGGCCGGGTCAGCCAGAAGATGGCGCCGGTGCTGCGGCAGGTCTACGACCAGATGCCGAACCCGAAGTGGGTGATCTCCATGGGGGTCTGCGCCTCCTCGGGCGGCATGTTCAACAACTACGCGATCGTCCAGGGCGTCGACCACGTCGTCCCGGTCGACATCTACCTCCCCGGCTGCCCGCCGCGGCCCGAGATGCTGATGGACGCCATCCTCAAGCTCCACCACAAGATCCAGAACTCCAAGCTCGGGGTGAACGCCGAGGAGGCGGCCCGCGAGGCGGAGGAGGCGGCGCTCAAGGCCCTGCCCACGATCGAGATGAAGGGGCTGCTGCGGTGAGCGACGCGAACAACACCCCGGGTGACGTGAACGGGCCCAACCCCGAGAAGGACCTGTCCGCGCAGAACCTCCCCGGCCAGCGCGGCCAGGGCGGCGAGGAGATCCGCGTCCAGCGCGGCATGTTCGGCGCCGACAACGGCGGCGACACCTCCGGCTACGGCGGCCTGGTCCGCTCCGTCCGCCTGCCCGGACCGGCGAGCCGGCCCTACGGCGGATGGTTCGACGAGGTCGCCGACGAGCTGGAAGGCGCGCTGGAGGAGCAGGGGCTGGTCCCCGAGAACGCCATCGAGAAGACGGTCGTCGACCGCGGCGAACTGACCTTCCACATCGAGCGCGAGCACCTGGTCCGCGTCGCGAAGACCCTGCGCGACGACCCGGCCCTGCGCTTCGAGCTGTGCACCGGCGTCAGCGGCGTCCACTACCCGAACGACAAGGGCCGTGAGCTGCACGCCGTCTACCACCTGCGCTCGATCACCCACAACCGGCTGATCCGCGTCGAGGTCAGCGCGCCCGACAGCGACCCGCACGTCCCGTCGCTGTTCGCCGTCTACCCGACGAACGACTGGCACGAGCGCGAGGCCTACGACTTCTTCGGCATCGTCTTCGACGGCCACCCGGCCCTGACGCGGATCATGATGCCGGACGACTGGCAGGGCCACCCGCAGCGCAAGGACTACCCCCTCGGCGGCATCCCCGTCGAGTACAAGGGCGCCCAGATCCCGGCTCCGGACCAGCGGAGGTCGTACTCGTGAGCACTTCCCACGCCTCCCCCAGGGAGACGACCGAAGGCACCGTCTACACGGTCACCGGCGGTGACTGGGACGAGGTCGTCCAGTCCGCGGCCCGCGCCGACGACGAGCGCATCGTCGTCAACATGGGACCGCAGCACCCCTCCACCCACGGCGTGCTCCGCCTCATCCTGGAGATCGACGGCGAGACGGTCACCGAGGCCCGCTGCGGCATCGGCTACCTGCACACCGGCATCGAGAAGAACCTCGAGTACCGGACCTGGACGCAGGGCACGACCTTCGTGACGCGCATGGACTACCTGACGCCGTTCTTCAACGAGACGGCGTACTGCCTGGGCGTCGAGAAGCTCCTCGGCATCGAGGACCAGATCCCCGACCGGGCCTCGGTCATCCGGGTCCTGCTGATGGAGCTGAACCGGCTCTCCTCGCACCTGGTGTGCATCGCCACCGGCGGCATGGAACTCGGCGCCACCACGATCATGATCTACGGTTTCCGCGATCGTGAACTGATTCTCGACCTCTACGAGCTGATCACCGGCCTGCGGATGAACCACGCGTACATCCGCCCCGGCGGCCTCGCCCAGGACCTGCCCCCGGGCGCGGTGGACCAGATGCGCGAGTTCGTGAAGAAGATGAAGAAGAACCTCCCGGAGTACGACAAGCTCGCCACCGGGAACCCCATCTTCAAGGCCCGCATGCAGGACGTCGGCTACCTCGACCTGGCCGGCTGCATGGCCCTCGGCGCCACCGGCCCGATCCTGCGCTCCACCGGCCTGCCGCACGACCTGCGCAAGACCCAGCCGTACTGCGGTTACGAGACGTACGACTTCGACATCCCGACCGCCGACACCTGCGACTCCTACGGCCGCTTCCTGATCCGGCTGGAGGAGATGCGCCAGTCGCTCAGGATCATCGAGCAGTGCCTGGACCGGCTCGAGCCCGGCCCGGTCATGGTCGCCGACAAGAAGATCGCCTGGCCCGCCCAGCTCGCACTCGGACCGGACGGTCTAGGCAACTCCCTCGACCACATCAAGAAGATCATGGGCACCTCCATGGAGGCCCTGATCCACCACTTCAAGCTGGTCACCGAGGGCTTCCGCGTGCCGCCGGGCCAGACCTACACGGCGGTGGAGTCGCCCAAGGGCGAGCTCGGCGTGCACGTCGTGTCCGACGGCGGCACCCGCCCCTACCGGGTCCACTTCCGCGACCCGTCCTTCACCAACCTGCAGGCCATGGCGGCGATGTGCGAAGGCGGCCAGGTCGCCGACGTCATCGTCGCGGTGGCGTCCATCGACCCCGTGATGGGAGGCGTCGACCGGTGACCACCTCTTCTTCGGAGCGGGGCGTCAGCCTGGGCATGCCGGAACTGCCCGCGCCCGCCTACCCGGACGACGTCCGGGCCCGGCTGGAGGCCGACGCGCGCGAGGTCATCGCCCGCTACCCCGACTCCCGGTCCGCCCTCCTGCCGCTGCTGCACCTGGTGCAGTCGGAGGAGGGACACGTCACCCGCACCGGCATGCAGTTCTGCGCGGACGTACTGGGCCTGACCACGGCCGAGGTCACGGCGGTCGCGACCTTCTACACCATGTACCGGCGCAGGCCGAGCGGCGACTACCAGGTCGGCGTCTGCACCAACACGCTGTGCGCGGTCATGGGCGGCGACGCGATCTTCGAGTCGCTCCAGGAACACCTGGGCGTCGGCAACGGCGGGACCACCGACGACGGCAAGGTCACGCTGGAGCACATCGAGTGCAACGCGGCCTGCGACTTCGCGCCGGTCGTGATGGTCAACTGGGAGTTCTTCGACAACCAGACGCCGGAAAGCGCCCGCGGCCTCGTCGACGACCTGCGCGCCGGACGTCCGGTGACGCCCACGCGCGGAGCGCCGCTGTGCACCTTCAAGGAGACCGCGCGGATCCTGGCGGGCTTCCCCGACGAGCGGGACGGCGCCGTCGCCGCCGGCGGCAGTGCGGGGCCCGCCTCCCTGGCCGGACTGAAGCTGGCCAAGGGCGAGGTGGCCGCGCCGCGCGTGGTGCACCCGCGGGACGGCGGGCCGCACGACGCGCCGCAGGACCGTGCCGGGCACGGCCCGTCGTCCCCGGCGCAGCACCTCAGCTCCCACGACGCCCCACAGGACACATCGGCCTCCGACCCGGCCCACCCCGCCGGGCCCACCGCCGAGGAGGGGGAGTGATGACCTTGGCAGCCGAGATCAAGGACCACAGCCCGGAGAAGCTGCTCGCACCCGTGCTGTCGGCCTTCTGGGACGAGGACGAGTCCTGGACCCTGGACGTATACCGCAGGCACGAGGGGTACGAGGGGCTCCGCAAGGCGCTCGCGATGTCGCCGGACGACCTGATCGCGTACGTCAAGGAGTCCGGTCTGCGCGGCCGCGGCGGCGCCGGCTTCCCGACGGGGATGAAGTGGCAGTTCATCCCCCAGGGCGACGGCAAGCCGCACTACCTCGTCGTCAACGCCGACGAGTCGGAGCCGGGCACCTGCAAGGACATCCCGCTCCTGTTCGCCAACCCGCACAGCCTCATCGAGGGCATCGTCATCGCGTGCTACGCCATCAGGTCGTCGCACGCCTTCGTCTACCTGCGCGGTGAGGTCGTCCCCGTGCTGCGGCGGCTGCACGAGGCCGTCCGCGAGGCCTACGCGGCCGGATTCCTCGGCCAGAACATCCTGGGCAGCGGACTCGACCTCGAACTCACCGTGCACGCGGGCGCGGGCGCGTACATCTGCGGTGAGGAGACCGCACTGCTCGACTCGCTCGAAGGCCGCCGGGGCCAGCCCCGGCTCCGTCCCCCCTTCCCCGCCGTCGCGGGCCTGTACGCGTGCCCCACCGTCGTGAACAACGTCGAGTCCATCGCCTCGGTTCCCGCGATCCTGAACAAGGGCAAGGACTGGTTCCGGTCCATGGGCAGCGAGAAGTCCCCGGGCTTCACGCTGTACTCGCTCAGCGGCCATGTCGCGAGCCCCGGCCAGTACGAGGCACCGCTCGGCGTCACCCTGCGCCAGCTCCTCGACATGAGCGGCGGGATGCGCCCCGGCCACCGGCTGAAGTTCTGGACGCCGGGCGGCTCCTCGACGCCGATGTTCACCGACGAGCACCTGGACGTCCCCCTCGACTACGAGGGGGTGGGCGCCGCCGGATCCATGCTCGGCACCAAGGCGCTCCAGTGCTTCGACGAGACGACCTGCGTGGTGCGGGCCGTCACCCGCTGGACCGAGTTCTACGCCCACGAGTCCTGCGGCAAGTGCACGCCCTGCCGCGAGGGCACGTACTGGCTCGTGCAGTTGCTGCGCGACATCGAGGCCGGCAAGGGCTCGATGGGCGACCTCGACAAGCTCGACGACATCGCCGACAACATCAACGGCAAGTCGTTCTGCGCCCTCGGCGACGGCGCCGCCTCGCCGATCCACTCCTCGCTGAAGTACTTCCGCGAGGAGTACGAGCAGCACATCACGGGCCGTGGCTGCCCCTTCGACCCGGCCCGGTCGACGGCCTGGGCCGACCACCGTACGGAGGTGAACGCATGACCGTGACCACGAGCGCACCCTCCGGCGGTGGAGACGCGGCGGTTCCGCCCGAGGACCTCGTGTCGCTGACGATCGACGGCGTCGAGATCAGCGTGCCCAAGGGCACCCTGGTCATCCGGGCCGCCGAGCAGCTCGGCATCGAGATCCCGCGGTTCTGCGACCACCCGCTCCTCGACCCGGCCGGCGCCTGCCGCCAGTGCATCGTCGAGGTCGAGGGCCAGCGCAAGCCGATGGCGTCCTGCACCATCACCTGCACCGACGGGATGGTGGTCAAGACCCAGCTCACCTCCCCGGTCGCCGAGAAGGCCCAGCACGGCGTGATGGAGCTGCTGCTCATCAACCACCCGCTGGACTGCCCGGTCTGCGACAAGGGCGGCGAGTGCCCGCTCCAGAACCAGGCCATGTCGCACGGCAACGCCGAGTCCCGCTTCGAGGGCAGGAAGCGGACCTACGAGAAGCCCGTGCCGATCTCCACGCAGGTGCTGCTCGACCGCGAGCGGTGCGTGCTGTGCGCCCGGTGCACCCGGTTCTCCAACCAGGTCGCGGGCGACCCGATGATCGAACTGATCGAACGCGGCGCGCTCCAGCAGGTCGGCACCGGCGAGGGCGACCCCTTCCAGTCGTACTTCTCCGGCAACACCATCCAGATCTGCCCGGTCGGCGCGCTCACCTCGGCGGCCTACCGGTTCCGCTCCCGCCCCTTCGACCTCATCTCCTCGCCGTCCGTGTGCGAGCACTGCTCCGGGGGCTGCGCGACGCGCACCGACCACCGGCGCGGCAAGGTCATGCGACGCCTCGCGGCCGACGACCCCGAGGTCAACGAGGAGTGGATCTGCGACAAGGGGCGGTTCGCCTTCCGGTACGCGCAGCAGCGGGACCGGCTGACGACGCCCCTGGTGCGCGGCGCCGAGGGCGAGCTGGAGCCGGCCTCCTGGCCGGAGGCACTCCAGATCGCCGCGCAGGGACTGCTCGCCTCACGGGGCCGCACCGGTGTCCTGACCGGCGGCAGGCTCACCGTCGAGGACGCCTACGCGTACAGCAAGTTCGCGCGCGTGGCGCTCGACACCAACGACATCGACTTCCGCGCGCGCGTGCACAGCGCCGAGGAGGCCGACTTCCTCGCCGCCCGGGTCGCCGGCCGCGGCCGTGACCTCGACGGCACGGGCGTCACGTACACGGCGCTGGAGAAGGCGCCCGCCGTGCTGCTGGTCGGGTTCGAGGCCGAGGAGGAGGCGCCCGGCGTCTTCCTGCGGCTGCGCAAGGCCTGGCGCAAGCACGGGCAGCGGGTCTTCTCGCTGGCCACCCACGCCACCCGGGGCCTGGAGAAGGCGGGCGGCACGCTGCTGCCGGCCGCTCCCGGTACCGAGACCGAGTGGCTGGACGCGCTCGCGAGCGGTGTCGGCCTGGAGGGCGGCGGCGCCCTGGCAGCCGAGGCCCTGCGCGCCGAGGGTGCCGTGATCGTCGTCGGCGAGCGGCTGGCGTCCGTGGCCGGGGGCCTCACCTCCGCCGTACGGACCGCCACCGCGACCGGCGCCCGGCTGGTGTGGATCCCGCGCCGGGCCGGGGAACGCGCCGCGATCGAGGCGGGCGCCCTGCCGTCGCTGCTGCCGGGCGGGCGCCCCGCGACCGACCCGCGCGCGCGGGAGGAGGTCGCCGCGGTCTGGGGCCTGGCCGACCTTCCGCACCGCTACGGCCGCGACACCGGCGAGATCGTCGAGGCCGCCGCGCGCGGCGAGCTCCAGGCGCTGCTGGTGGCGGGCGTGGAGGTCGCCGACCTGCCCGACCCCACGCGCGCGCGTGCGGCGCTAGCCGAGGCCGGCTTCGTGGTGTCGCTGGAGCTGCGGCCCAGCGAGGTCACCGGCCACGCCGACGTGGTCCTGCCCGTCGCCGCGGTCGCCGAGAAGGCCGGCGCCTTCCTCAACTGGGAGGGCAGGGTGCGCTTCTTCGAGGCCGCCCTCAAGCCCGACCAGATGACCCGGCGCCTCGCGCCCACCGACGCGCGCGTGCTCCAGATGCTCGCCGACGCCATGGACGTCCACCTGGGCCTGCCCGATCTGCGCACCACGCGCGCGGAGATCGACCGGCTCGGCGCCTGGGACGGGCCGCGGGCCGGTGAACCGGTGGGCACCTCGAGCGCGCTGCCCCGGCCGGCCGCCGGGGAGGCCGTGCTCGCCGGGCACCGGCTGCTGCTCGACCAGGGAGTCCTCCAGCAGGGCGACGAGGCGCTCGCCGGCACCCGGCACGCCGCCCGCGCGCGCGTGTCGGCCGCCACGGCCGCCGAGGCCGGCGTCAAGGACGGCGACGTCCTCGCCGTGACCGGCCCCGCCGGAGTCGTCGAACTCCCGCTGGAGATCACCGAGATGCCCGACCGGGTGGTCTGGCTCCCGCTGAACTCGGCCGGCCGCGGCGTCGCCTCCGACGCCGGGGTGCTGCCCGGAACCCTCGTCCGCATCGGCCCGGCCACGCTCGCGGGCGAGGCCCCCAAGGAGGTGGAGGCATGAGCCCGTACCTCGCCGCTGAAGACCTCTCGATGTTCGGCACCGACCCCTGGTGGCTCGTCGTCATCAAGGCGGTGTTCTGCTTCGCCTTCCTGATGGTGACGGTGCTGTTCTCCATCGTGTGGGAGCGCAAGGTCGTCGCCTGGATGCAGCTGCGCATCGGCCCCAACCGGCACGGCCCCTGGGGCATGCTCCAGTCGCTCGCCGACGGCATCAAGCTGATGCTGAAGGAAGACGTCATCGTCAAGCGGGCCGACAAGGCGGTCTACGTCCTCGCGCCGATCGTCGCGGCCATCCCGGCCTTCATGGCGATCGCGGTGATCCCCTTCGGGCCCGCCGGCAACGAGGTGTCGATCTTCGGTCACCGCACCGCCATGCAGCTCACCGACCTGCCGATCGCGATGCTGTTCATCCTCGCGGTCGCCTCGGTCGGCATCTACGGCATCGTGCTCGCCGGCTGGAGCTCCGGATCGACCTACCCGCTCCTCGGCGGTCTGCGGTCCTGCGCGCAGATGATCTCCTACGAGATCGCGATGGGCGCCGCGTTCGCCTCGGTGTTCCTCTACTCCGGCTCCATGTCGACCTCGGAGATCGTCGCCCAGCAGAACGACCGCTGGTACATCGTGCTGCTGCCGGTCTCCTTCATCCTCTACATCGTCACCATGGTCGGCGAGACCAACCGCGCCCCCTTCGACATGCCGGAGTCCGAGGGCGACCTGGTGGGCGGCTTCAACACCGAGTACTCGTCGATCAAGTTCGCGATGTTCATGCTCGCCGAGTACGTGAACATGGTGACGGTCTCGGCGGTCGCCACCACGCTCTTCCTCGGCGGCTGGCGGGCGCCCTGGCCGGTCAGCACCTTCTGGGAGGGCGCCAACCACGGCTGGTGGCCGCTGCTCTGGTTCGTCGTCAAGGTCCAGCTGCTGCTGTTCTTCTTCATCTGGCTGCGCGGCACCCTCCCCCGGGTGCGCTACGACCAGCTGATGAAGCTCGGCTGGAAGGTCCTCATCCCGGTCTCCCTGGTGTGGCTGATGCTCGTCGCGACCGTGCGGGCCATGCGGAACGAGAACTACGACTTCACCGACATCGCCCTCTACATCGGCGGCGCCGTCCTGGCCCTGCTGCTGTTGTCCTTCGTCGCCGACATCTACCGCGACAAGGGCAAGCGCGGTGAGGAGCCCGCCGGGGAACCGGCCGCCTTCGACCCGATGGCCGGTGGGTTCCCCGTACCGCCGATGCCCGGACAGGAGCTGCCCCCGGTACCGAGGCGCCGTCCGCGCCGGGACCGGGAGCTGATTGTCAGTGGTGGGGCCGATACTCACAGTGACGGATCTCTGGGCGGATCTACGGATGGAAAGGAGGCGTCCGATGGCTGAGGAACCCAAGGAGACCGACCCCGGTTTCCTGAACCCCGTGGCCGGCTTCGGCGTGACCTTCAAGGCCATGTTCAAGAAGCGGCTCACCGAGCAGTATCCGGAGCAGCACAAGACCACCGCTCCGCGTTTCCACGGACGGCACCAGCTCAACCGTCATCCGGACGGCCTGGAGAAGTGCGTCGGCTGCGAGCTGTGCGCCTGGGCCTGTCCCGCCGACGCGATCTATGTCGAGGGCGCGGACAACACCGACGAGGAGCGCTACTCGCCGGGCGAGCGGTACGGCCGCGTCTACCAGATCAACTACGCCCGCTGCATCCTGTGCGGCCTGTGCATCGAGGCGTGCCCCACCCGGGCGCTGACGATGACCAACGAGTTCGAACTGGCCGACTCCACCCGCGCCGACCTCATCTTCACCAAGGACCAGCTCCTCGCCGGCCTGGAGGAGGGAATGGTCGACACGCCCCACGCCATCTACCCGGGCACGGACGAGCAGGACTACTACCGGGGCCTGGTCACCGAGGCCGCGCCCGGCACGGTCCAGCAGGTCGCCCACTCCAAGGGCGAGGTCGTCCAGGAGGGCGACTCGACCTTCGGCGAGACCGAGCCGGCCTCGGAGGAGGTGATCCGCCGATGAGCGCCCAGCTCGCCGCCACGGCGACCCTCTCCGCCGGCACCTCCACCGGAGAGGCCGTCCAGTTCTGGATCCTCGGCACCGTCGCGGTGATCGGCGCCCTGTGCACCGTCTTCATGAAGAAGGCCGTGCACAGCGCGCTCTGCCTCGCCGGGACCATGATCGTGCTGGCGGTGTTCTACCTCGCCAACGGCGCCTACTTCCTCGGCATCGTGCAGATCGTCGTCTACACCGGCGCGGTCATGATGCTGTTCCTGTTCGTGGTGATGCTCGTCGGCGTCACCGCGGCGGACTCCCTGAAGGAGACCATCAAGGGCCAGCGCTGGCTGGCCCTGGCCAGTGGGCTCGGCTTCGGCATCCTGCTGATCGCCGGCATCGGCAACGCGTCCCTCACGGAGTTCGACGGCCTCGGCCAGGCCAACGCGAACGGCAACGTGGAGGGCATCGCGTCCCTCATCTTCACGAAGTACGTCTTCGCCTTCGAGATCACCGGCGCGCTGCTCATCACGGCCGCCGTCGGAGCCATGGTGCTCACCCACCGCGAGCGCACCGAGCGTGCGAAGACCCAGCGCGAGCTGTCCGAGCAGCGCGTCCGCGACGGCAAGTACCTGCCGCCGCTGCCCGCGCCCGGCGTCTACGCCCGGCACAACGCGGTCGACATCGCGGGCCTGCTGCCCGACGGCACCCCGTCCGAGCTCACCGTCAGCAAGACGCTGCGCGAGCGGGGCCAGGTACGCGACGTCTCGACGGAGGCGCTGAACGACCTCAAGGCCCTGGAGCAGCGCGCGGAGGAGCGCCTGGAGCGCAGGGCGGTCGGCCCGGCCACCTTCAAGCGGTCCGAGGAGGCGTCGAAGTGAACCCCGTCAACTACCTCTATCTAGCAGCCCTGTTGTTCACGATCGGCGCCACCGGTGTGCTGATCAGGCGCAACGCGATCGTGGTCTTCATGTGCATCGAGCTGATGCTCAACGCCTGCAACCTCGCGTTCGTCGCCTTCTCCCGGATGCACGGCAATCTCGACGGGCAGATCATCGCCTTCTTCACGATGGTCGTCGCCGCCGCGGAGGTCGTGGTCGGGCTCGCGATCATCGTGTCCCTGTTCCGTTCCCGCCACTCGGCCTCGGTCGACGACGCCAGCCTGATGAAGCTGTGAGGGGCTGAATCGTGGAGAACCTGATTGCGCTGCTGGTGGCGGCGCCCCTGCTCGGAGCGGCGGTCCTGTTGTGCGGCGGCCGCCGGCTGGACGCCGTCGGCCACTGGATCGGCACGCTGCTGGCCGCCGTGTCCTTCGTGCTCGGCGTCGTCCTCTTCACCGACCTGCTGGGCAACGGCGCCGAGGACCGCACCCTCACGCAGCACCTGTTCAGCTGGATCCCGGTCGAGGGCTTCCAGGCCGACGTCGCCTTCCGGCTCGACCAGCTGTCGATGACGTTCGTCCTGCTGATCACCGGCGTCGGCTCGCTGATCCACCTGTACTCGGTCGCGTACATGGAGCACGACGAGCGCCGCCGCCGCTTCTTCGGCTATCTGAACCTGTTCCTCGCGGCGATGCTGATCCTGGTCCTCGCCGACAACTACCTGCTGCTGTACGTCGGCTGGGAGGGCGTCGGTCTCGCCTCCTACCTGCTCATCGGCTTCTGGCAGCACAAGCCCAGCGCGGCCACGGCCGCGAAGAAGGCCTTCCTGGTCAACCGGGTCGGCGACATGGGCCTGTCGATCGCGATCATGCTGATGTTCCTCTGGTTCGGCACCTTCGCCTTCGGGCCGGTGCTCGGTTCGCTGGAGGAGCCCGGCCTCGCGGGGCAGGCGGGCGAGGGCAAGCTCACCGCGATCGCGCTGATGCTGCTGCTCGCCGCGTGCGGCAAGTCCGCCCAGGTGCCGCTGCAGTCCTGGCTCGGTGACGCGATGGAGGGCCCGACCCCGGTCTCCGCCCTCATCCACGCCGCGACGATGGTCACGGCGGGCGTCTACCTGATCGTCCGCTCCGCCGCCGTCTTCAACGGCGCGCCGGACGCGCAGCTGGTGGTCACCATCGTCGGCGCGGTCACGCTGCTGTTCGGTGCGATCGTCGGTTGCGCGAAGGACGACATCAAGAAGGCGCTGGCCGGCTCGACCATGTCGCAGATCGGCTACATGGTGCTCGCCGCGGGCCTCGGCCCCATCGGCTACGTCTTCGCGATCATGCACCTGGTGACGCACGGCTTCTTCAAGGCCGGGCTGTTCCTCGGCGCCGGCTCCGTCATGCACGGCATGAACGACGAGGTCGACATGCGCCGCTACGGCGGACTGCGCAAGTACATGCCGGTCACCTTCGTCACCTTCGGCCTCGGCTATCTCGCCATCATCGGCTTCCCGGGCCTGTCCGGCTTCTTCTCCAAGGACAAGATCATCGAGGCGGCGTTCGCCAAGGGCGGCACCGAGGGCTGGATCCTCGGCGCCTGCGCCCTGCTGGGCGCGGCCGTCACCGCGTACTACATGACGCGCGTGATGCTGATGACGTTCTTCGGCGAGGAGCGCTGGCGCAACGCCCCGACGCCGTCGCCGACCGAGCCCGACGTGGAGCCCGCCGCCGAGACGCGCGGCGCCTACGAGCCCCCGCACCCGCACGAGTCGCCGGGGCTGATGACCATCCCGATGATCGTGCTGGCCGTGGGTTCGGTCGCGGGCGGTGCCTTCTTCAGCATCGGCGACCGCTTCCTGCAATGGCTCGAGCCCGTCACCGGGCACAGCCACGGGGACGCGCCGATCAGCGCCGGGACGGTCACCTCGGCCACCGTGGCCTGCATGGTCGTCGGCGTGGCGATCGCCTGGGCGCAGTACGGACGGCGTCCGGTCCCGGCCGTCGCCCCGCGCGGTTCGCTGCTCACCCGGGCCGCCCGGCGCGACCTGCTCCAGGACGACTTCAACCACGTCGTGCTGGTCCGCGGCGGCGAGCACCTCACGCGCTCGCTGGTCTACGTCGACCACACCCTGGTCGACGGGGTCGTCAACGGCACGGCGGCCTCGGTCGGCGGCCTGTCCGGGCGGATGCGCAAGCTGCAGAACGGCTTCGCGCGCTCGTACGCGGTCTCGATGTTCGGCGGTGCGGCGGTCCTCGTCGCCGCGACCCTGCTGATGAGGGCGGTCTGATACCGATGTCCTTTCCCCTGCTGACAGTCACGGCGGCCCTCCCGGCCGTCGGGGCGATCGCCACGGCAGCCGTGCCGGCCGCGCGACGCACCGCGGCCAAGTGGCTGGCGCTGCTGGTCTCGCTGGCCACGCTCGCGCTGGCGGTCACGGTGCTGGTCCGCTTCGACCCGGACGGCGACCGCTACCAGCTCACCGAGTCCCACTCCTGGATCGCCGACTTCGGCGTCCGTTACGAACTGGGCGTGGACGGCATCGCGGTGGCGCTGATCGCGCTGACCGCGCTGCTGATCCCGTTCATCGTCCTGGCGGGCTGGCACGACGCCGACCCGCTGGAGACCGGCAGCAAGCGGTGGCGGCCGACACAGGGCTTCTTCGCCCTGATCCTGGCCGTCGAGGCGATGGTGATCATCTCCTTCGAGGCCACCGACGTCTTCCTCTTCTACATCTTCTTCGAAGCCATGCTGATCCCGCTGTACTTCCTGATCGGCGGCTTCGGCGACCGGGCCCACGAGCACGGGGAGAAGACGGCGGCCACGCAGCGTTCGTACGCGGCGGTGAAGTTCCTCCTCTACAACCTGGCCGGCGGTCTGATCATGCTGGCCGCGGTGATCGGGCTGTACGTGGTCGCCGGGAACTTCTCCCTCACGGAGTTCGCCGAGGCGCGGGCCAACGGCTCGCTGGACATGGCGACCAGCACCGAGCGGTGGCTGTTCCTCGGCTTCTTCTTCGCCTTCGCGGTGAAGGCACCGCTGTGGCCGCTGCACACCTGGCTGCCCAACGCGATGGGGGAGGCCACCGCGCCGGTCGCGGTGCTGATCACGGCGGTGGTCGACAAGGTCGGCACCTTCGCGATGCTCCGCTTCTGCCTCCAGTTGTTCCCGGAGGCGAGCAAGTGGGCGACGCCGGCGATCCTCGTCCTGGCGGTGATCAGCATCATCTACGGGGCGCTGCTCGCGGTCGGCCAGCGTGACATCAAGCGCCTGATCGCCTACGCGTCGATCTCGCACTTCGGCTTCATCATCATGGGCATCTTCGCGATGACCAGCCAGGGCCAGTCCGGCGCGACGCTCTACATGGTCAACCACGGCATCTCGACGGCCGTGCTGATGCTGATCGCCGGCTTCCTGATCTCCCGGCGCGGCTCGCGGCTCATCGCCGACTACGGGGGCGTGCAGAAGGTCGCCCCGGTGCTGGCCGGCACGTTCCTGATCGGCGGTCTGGCCACCCTGTCGCTGCCGGGGCTCGCGCCCTTCGTCAGTGAGTTCCTGGTGCTGGTGGGCACGTTCACGCGCTATCCGGTGATCGGCATCATCGCCACCTTCGGCATCGTCCTCGCCGCGCTCTACACCCTCGTCCTGTACCAGCGGACGATGACCGGTCCGGTGAAGCCCGAGGTGAGCGCCCTGCCCGACCTGCGGGTGCGGGAGCTGGTGGTCGTGGCGCCGCTGGTGGCGCTGCTGATCTTCCTCGGCGTCTACCCGAAGCCCGTCACGGACATCGTCGACCCGGCGGTGCAGCAGACCATGTCCGACGTACACAAGAAGGACCCCCAGCCCGAGGTGGAGGCGGCCAAGTGAGCGCATCAGCCGTCCACAGCCTGTGGACAACGGCGGCAACGGCGGCCGAACCGATCGCGAAGATCGACGCACCGAAGATCGAGTACGGGCAGCTCGCGCCCACGCTCATCGTCATCGGCGCGGCGGTCGTGGGCATCCTGATCGAGGCCTTCGTGCCGCGCAGGTCCCGCTACTACGTACAGATGTTCGTGTCCGTCGTCGCGCTCGTCGCCGCCTTCGCCGCGGTCGTCGCGCTCGCGGCGCGCGGATACGGGACGACCAAGGCGGGCATCGCGGCGATGGGCGCCATCGCCGTCGACGGACCGGCCCTCTTCCTGCAGGGCACGATCCTGCTGGCAGCGCTGGTCGCCGTCTTCACCTTCGCCGAGCGCCGGCTCGACCCCGAGACGCACGGCAACCGGGTCGACTCCTTCGCCGCGCAGGCCGCGGCCGTGCCCGGCAGCGAGAGCGAGCAGAAGGCGGTCAAGGCCGGCTTCACCACGACGGAGGTCTTCCCGCTCCTCCTCTTCGCCGTCGCCGGCATGCTGGTCTTCCCGGCGGCCAACGACCTGCTGACGCTCTTCGTCGCCCTGGAGGTCTTCTCCCTCCCGCTGTATCTGCTGTGCGCGCTGGCCCGGCGCAAGCGGCTGCTGTCGCAGGAGGCGGCGGTCAAGTACTTCCTGCTCGGCGCGTTCGCCTCCGCGTTCACCCTGTTCGGCATCGCCCTGCTCTACGGCTACTCGGGCTCGATGTCGTACGGAACGATCGCGAAGGTCGTCGACGGCACGGTGCAGAGCGTCACCCCGGCCCTCGCCGGGACCATGGGCAACGACGCGCTGCTGCTCGTCGGGTCCGCGCTGATCGTCATGGGCCTGCTGTTCAAGGTGGGCGCGGTGCCGTTCCACATGTGGACGCCGGACGTGTACCAGGGCGCGCCGACGCCGGTGACCGGCTTCATGGCGGCGGCGACCAAGGTGGCGGCCTTCGGCGCCCTGCTCCGCATCCTCTACGTCGTCCTGCCCGGCCTGCGCTGGGACTGGCGGCCGGTGATGTGGGCCGTGGCGATCGTCACCATGCTGGGCGGCGCGATCGTCGCGATCACCCAGACCGACATCAAGCGGCTGCTGGCGTACTCGTCGATCGCGCACGCGGGCTTCATCCTCGCGGGTGTCATCGCGACCACGCCGGACGGCGTCTCCTCCGTCCTCTTCTACCTGGCCGCGTACTCCTTCGTGACGATCGGCGCCTTCGCGGTGGTCACGCTGGTGCGCGACGCGGGCGGTGAGGCGACGCACCTGTCGAAGTGGGCGGGGCTCGGGCGCCGGTCCCCGCTGGTCGCGGCGGTCTTCGCGGTCTTCCTGCTGGCCTTCGCGGGCATCCCGCTGACCTCCGGCTTCGCGGGGAAGTTCGCCGTGTTCAAGGCCGCGGCGGAGGGCGGCGCGGCCCCGCTGGTCGTGATCGGCGTGATCTCGTCGGCGATCGCGGCGTTCTTCTACATCCGCGTGATCGTGCTGATGTTCTTCAGCGAGCCGCGCCCCGAGGGCCCGACCGTCGCGGTGCCGTCACCGCTGACGATGACGGCGATCGGCGTCGGGGTCGCGGTCACGGTGGTGCTGGGCGTGGCACCGCAGTACTTCCTGGACCTGGCCGGCCAGGCGGGGGTGTTCGTGCGCTGACGCGACGCTCGCCTCTTCCACGCCGACGGCCCGGCACCCTCGGGGGGTGCCGGGCCGCGCTGTGTGCCAGGTGGGCTACTCGCCGCTGCGACGTGCCTTGATGGCGGTCAGGTCCAGATCCATCGGGAAAGGCGCGCTCACCTTCATGCGCTCGCGGAAGATGCCGACGCTGGTGTAGGCCTCCACGGTGGGCTCGAGTTCGAAGGCGTGTACCACGGCAAAGCCCTTCTCGCTCTCGACACGCCAGTAGTGGGGGATCTTCGCCCTTGCATACTTCAGAGGCTTGGTCTCGCGGTCTCGTGAGAGCGAGTCGGTGGATACCACCTCGACCGCGAGCAGGACGGCCGATGACGGAAAGCGGGTCTGTGCCGACTCCGTCCAGGCGTCGGCCCGCAACACAACGACGTCCGGTTCGGGCCGGTTCTGCGCGTCGATGTCGATCGTGAACTCACGGAAGACCTCGAACTCGTCAGGTGCCAGCGACTGCAACTGCCACTTGAAGAAGTCGACAGCTCGTTCACGAAAGGCGGTCTGCGGACTCACGAAGACCAGGCTCCCGTCGATCAGCTCCGTATGCGGAGGCAGGTTCGGAAGCCGGTCCAGGTCGTCTGCGGTCCAGCCGCCCTCGGGCGGGAACGGCCAGGCGGGTGTGGACGCCTTCGGTGCGACGCTCATCAGTGCTCCCATGGGACGGAGTCTCGCGGGTGCAATCAGACTATCCGCCGGAAACGGGCGGGTCTCTCGCGAACGTGTGAACGACTGGCGTGTCCTTGACGGGGTCCCGCTGACAACCGGCCTGTGGATAACTCCGGGGCTGTCGGCGCGGGCCCCTATCGTTGAGGCAGTGGTCGGGACAGGACGGGCGCGGCAGGGTGTGCGGGGGACGGGACGATGGGCGTGAGCGGCGAGATGACAGAGACGGCAGAGGCAGGACGGCTGGACAGCGAGACGCTGGCCACGCTGCACCGGGTCTTCGGGTACGAGGCCTTCCGCGGTGAGCAGGAGGCGGTCGTCGACCACGTGGTGGCCGGTGGCGACGCCGTAGTGCTGATGCCGACCGGCGGCGGCAAGTCGCTGTGCTACCAGATCCCGGCCCTGGTCAGGCCCGGCACGGGCATCGTGGTCTCCCCGCTGATCGCGCTCATGCAGGACCAGGTGGACGCGCTGCGCGCCCTCGGGGTGCGGGCCGGGTTCATGAACTCCACGCAGGACTTCGACGAGCGGCGCGTGGTGGAGGCCGAGTTCCTCGCCGGCGAGCTGGACCTGCTGTACCTGGCGCCCGAGCGGCTGCGGCTGGAGAGCACGCTCGACCTGCTCTCCCGCGGCAAGATCTCCCTCTTCGCCATCGACGAGGCGCACTGCGTCTCCCAGTGGGGCCACGACTTCCGGCCCGACTACCTGGCCCTGTCCCTGCTCGGCGAGCGCTGGCCGGACGTGCCCCGCCTCGCGCTCACGGCGACGGCCACGCACGCCACCCACCGTGAGATCACCGAGCGGCTGAACATGCCGGCGGCGCGGCACTTCGTGGCCAGCTTCGACCGGCCCAACATCCAGTACCGGATCGTGCCGAAGACCGACCCCAGGAAGCAGCTGCTGGGCTTCCTGCGCGAGGAGCACGCCGGGGACGCGGGCATCGTCTACTGCCTCTCGCGCAACTCCGTCGAGAAGACCGCCGAGTTCCTCTCGCACAACGGCGTCGAGGCCGTGCCGTACCACGCGGGCCTGGACGCGGGCACCCGCGCGGCGCACCAGTCGAGGTTCCTGCGCGAGGAGGGCCTGGTGGTCGTGGCGACCATCGCCTTCGGCATGGGCATCGACAAGCCGGACGTCCGCTTCGTCGCCCACCTGGACCTGCCCAAGTCGGTCGAGGGCTACTACCAGGAGACCGGCCGCGCCGGCCGGGACGGCCTGCCGTCGACGGCCTGGATGGCGTACGGGCTCAACGACGTCATCCAGCAGCGCAAGCTGATCCAGTCCGGTGAGGGCGACGAGGCGTTCCGCCGCCGGGCCCAGTCCCACCTGGACGCGATGCTCGCCCTGTGCGAGACCGTCCGGTGCCGCCGCGGCCAGCTCCTCGCCTACTTCGGACAGGACCCGGATCCGGCGGGCTGCGGCAACTGCGACACGTGCCTGACCCCGCCCGAGACCTGGGACGGCACGGTGGCGGCGCAGAAGGTGCTGTCGACGGTGGTGCGGCTGAAGCGGGAGCGCGGGCAGAAGTTCGGCGCCGGGCAGATCATCGACATCCTGCTGGGCAAGCGCACGGCCAAGGTGATCCAGTTCGACCACGACCAGCTCTCCGTGTTCGGCATCGGCGAGGAGCTGACCGAGGGCGAGTGGCGGGGCGTCACCCGGCAGCTGCTGGCCCAGGGGCTGCTCGCGGTCGAGGGCGAGTACGGCACGCTGGTGCTGACCGAGGCCAGCGGGGCGGTGCTGCGGCGGGAGCGGGAGGTGCCGCTGCGCAAGGAGCCCAAGAAGCCGGCCGCGGCCAAGTCGGCGGGTGGCGGCCGCGGCGACCGCAAGGCCAAGGCCGCCGCGGCCGAGCTGCCCGCGGAGCTGCAGCCCGCGTTCGAGGCGCTGCGCGCCTGGCGCGCCGAGCAGGCCCGCGAGCAGGGCGTTCCGGCGTACGTGATCTTCCACGACGCCACGCTCCGGGAGATCGCCACCGCGTGGCCCACCTCGGTCGCGCAGCTCGGCGGGATCAGCGGCGTCGGCGAGAAGAAGCTGGCGACGTACGGGGAGGGTGTGCTGGCGGTGCTCGCCGGGCTGGCCGGCGAGCAGTCACCGGCCCCCGCCACCGGCGCCGGGCCCACCGCCGGCGCCGGGCCCGGCCCGCACGACTGGCCCGAGGACGAGCCGGAGCCGGAGCCCGACGACTGGATATGAGACGGGGCGCCTCCCCGTCACCGCGCCGTCCCCGTCACCGGGCCCGTGCCGCGTACGCCCTGACGTCGGCGTCGCTGTCGCCGGTCGCCGTGGCGAGCGCAGCCCGGGCGTCCGGCGTGGCGTCGGTGTGCCGGGTCAGGGACAGGACGGCCGCCTTGCGGACATCGGCGTTGGAATCGGCGAGGGCCTTGGCGAGGACGGGGACCGCGGCGTCGGACGCGGCGGCGGACAGCGCGGTGGCCGCGCCCGCCCGGACCTGCCAGGCGGGGTCGGACAGCGCGGCGACCGCCCGGGCCGCCAGCGGGACAGGGCAGCCCGTCTCCGCCAGCGCCGCGAAGGCCGCGCCGCGGACCAGGGCGTCGGGGTCCTCGGTGAGCCGGTCGTGGGCCCCGCCCGCGCGGGGGTCCGCCCGCAGCGTGCCCAGCGCCTTGGCGACGGCGACCCGGACCTCGCGGGACGGGTCCTCGGCGGCCGGTGAGAGCGCCTCGGCGGCGTCCAGGGAGACCAGCCCGCGTACGGCTTCGATGCGCACCGAGGTGTCCGGGTCGCCGAGGGCCCCGGTGAACGTGCCGGGGGCGCCCAGCCGCAGAACGCGCAGCAGGTCGAGGGCGGTGGCGCGGACCACGGGGTCGGACTGGTCCAGCGCCCGCGCGAGGGGCTCGCCCAGCGCCGGTTCGGGTGCCAGCGTCTCGGCCAGTTCGCGCAGCGAGGCCGCCGCGGCGGCGCGTACCTCGCCGTCCGGGTCGGACAGGGCGGCGGCGAGCGCCGGACCGGTGCCGGTGGGCACGGTCTCGGTCAGCACGGTGACCGCGGTGCGCCGGACGGCGGGTTCGGCGTCGGACAAGTACGGGCGGAGGGCAGCGAGTTCGGGTTCGTTATCGGCCAGGGCCAGCAGCTCCAGCAGCCGGGGCGAGGCCGTAGCGGCCGGTTCGGCGGGTGCGGGGCCGCCGTCGCCCGGCGCCACGGTGGCCGGCGCCCCCACGGCGCGGGGCGCGGCGTCGCGGGCGCCGGCCGTCGCCACCTGCTCCGGGTGCACCTCGCCGAGGTGCCGGGGCGTCCCGCCGACCGCCGTGAACTCGTCGACCGGCACCAGATAGGGAGCCACGGGACGGGCCGTGAACTCCATCGCACCGGAGGGGGACTTGTGCAGATCGAGGTGGTGGAACCAGGACGCGTCGTCGCGCTCGGGGATGTCGACGCGCTTGTGGTAGAGGCCCCAGCGGGACTCCGTGCGGGCCAGGGAGGCGCGGGCGGCCATCTCCGCGCAGTCGCGGATGAAGGAGACCTCGGCGCAGCGCATCAGCTCGTGCGGGGTCCGCGCGCCCATCGCGGCGATGTCGTCGCGCATCCGCTCGAACGCCTCCAGGGCGAGCGACAGCCGCGCGCCCGACTTCGGCGGGGCCACGTAGTCGTTCACGAAGCGGCGCAGCTTGTACTCGACCTGGGGCTGCGGCGGGCCGTCGGGGTTGCGCAGCGGGCGGTAGACCAGCTCGTGCGCGGCGTGCAGCTGGTCGGCCGGCAACTCGCCCTCGTACGGCCGGTACCGGGCGGCGTCCGCACCCGCGAGGTCGCCGAAGACGAACGCGCCGATCATGTAGTTGTGCGGCACGCAGGCCAGGTCGCCGGCCGCGTAGAGGCGGGGGACGGTGGTGCGGGCGTGGTCGTCGACGCGGACGCCGGAAGCGGAGTGGCCGCCGCACAGACCGATCTCGGAGATGTGCATCTCGACGTCGTGGGTGCGGTAGTCGTGGCCGCGGCCCGCGTGGAAGGTGCCGCGGGTGGGGCGCTCGGTGGAGTGCAGGATCGACTCCAGGGCGGAGACCGACTCCTCCGGGAGGTGGCTGAGCTTCAGGTACACCGGGCCGCGGTCGCTGGCGACCTCGGCGGCGAACTCGGCCATCATCCGGCCCGACCAGTAGTCGGAGTCGACGAAGCGCTCGCCGTGCCGGTTGACCTGGTAGCCGCCGAAGGGGTTGGCGACGTAGGCACAGGCGGGGCCGTTGTAGTCCTTGATCAGCGGGTTGATCTGGAAGCACTCGATGCCGGTCAGCTCGGCGCCCGCGTGGTAGGCCATGGCGTAGCCGTCACCGGCGTTGGTGGGGTTCTCGTAGGTGCCGTAGAGGTAGCCGGAGGCGGGCAGGCCGAGCCGGCCGGCTGCGCCGGTCGCCAGGATCACGGCACCCGCGCGGACGGTCACGAACCGCCCCGTACGGGTGTTGAAACCGGCCGCGCCCACCGCCCGGCCCTCCGCCGTGAGGACCCGCACCGGCATCACGCGGTTCTCGATGCGGATCTTCTCCCGCATCTCGCGTCGGCGGAGCTGCCGGTAGAGGACCTTCTTGACGTCCTTGCCCTCCGGCATCGGCAGCACGTAGGAGCCGGAGCGGTGTACCTGGCGGACCGCGTAGTCGCCGTGCTCGTCCTTCTCGAACTTGACCCCGTACGACTCGAGCCGCCGGACCATGCCGAAGCCGCGGACCGCGGTCTGGCGGACGGTGGACTGGTCGACGATGCCGTCGTTGGCGCGCGTGATCTCGGCGACGTAGTCGTCGGGTTCGGCGCGGCCGGGGATGACGGCGTTGTTGACGCCGTCCATGCCCATGGCGAGGGCGCCGGAGTGGCGGACGTGGGCCTTCTCCAGCAGCAGGACGTTCGCTCCGTGCTCGGCGGCGGTCAGCGCGGCCATGGTGCCGGCGGTGCCGCCACCGATGACGAGGACGTCGCAGGAGAGTTCTTCGGCGTCGGTGAGGGCGGGGATCTCCACCAGAGGGCCTTTCAGGTGCCGAGGGATGTCAGGACGTCGCGGCGCAGCGCCACGCGGGCCGGGTCGTCGTGCGCGGTCCGGTCCCGGGGGCGGGGCACGTCGCGTACGGCGGTGAGCCGGCCGGAGCCCAGCAGGGCGACGCGGTCGCCGAGGAACAGGGCCTCGTCCACGTCGTGGGTGACGAAGACGACGGTCGCGCCCGTGCCGTGCAGCACCTCGACCAGCAGGTCCTGCATGCCGGCGCGGGTCTGGGCGTCGAGGGCGCCGAAGGGCTCGTCCATCAGGACGGCGCGGGGACGTGCGGCGAGGGCCCTGGCCAGCTGGGCGCGCTGGCGCTGGCCCCCGGAGACGCGGCGCGGCAACTGCCGGGCGTGCGCACCGAGTCCGACCCGCTCCAGCCAGCCGGTGGCCTGCTCCCGGCGTGCGGTGCGGGGCAGGCCCTGGACGGCGAGAGGCAGTTCGACGTTGGCGCGCAGGGAGCGCCAGGGCAGCAGGGCGTCTTCCTGGAAGACCAGCGCGCGGTCCGCGCCCGGCCCGTCGATGCGCCGCCCGTCCTGCTCGGCGGTCCCGGACAGCGGGGGCAGCAGCCCGGCCAGGGTGCGCAGCAGCGTCGACTTGCCGCAGCCCGACGGGCCCACCACGGTGAGGATCGAGCCGGGGGAGACGTCGACGTCCACACCGGTCAGCGCGGGGGCGTCCGGGCGGCCGAGGACGGCGTCGCGCAGGGTGAGGCGGGTGCCGTGCGAGGCGGTCCGCGGGCCGGCCGCCGGGCCGGTCTCAGTCTCGGACGAGGTGCTCATGGCGTGCCTCCTCGGGCTCGGTGCCCTTGCGTGCGGCGGGTACGGCGGTGCGGGCGTCGGGCGCGGGCGTGCCGGTCGGCGCGGACCTGGGGCGGGCGGTGCCGGGGACGTACGAGGCGCGCGGCAGCCAGCGGGTCAGACGGCGGCCGAGCAGCTCCACGGCCGTGGAGGTCAGCCAGCCCAGCACGCCGATGGTGACCATGCCGACGAAGACGCCCGGGTAGTCGACGACGGTGTAGTCCTGCCAGGTGCGGTAGCCGACGCCGTACTGGCCGGAGATCATCTCGGCGGAGATCACGCAGATCCACGACACGCCGATCCCGACCGACAGGCCGCCGAAGACGCCGGGCAACGCGCCCGGCAGCACGACCGAGGCGAGGACCCGCCACCGGCCGCCGCCCATCGTGCGCACCGCCTCCTCCCACACGGGGGTCAGCGCGCGGACCGCGTGCCGGGTGGAGACCAGGACCGGGAAGAAGGCGGCGGTGCAGGTGATGAAGACGATGCCCTGTTCGTTGGAGGGGAAGAGGAGGATCGCGACGGGGACCAGGGCGATGGCCGGGATCGGCCGGATCACCTCCAGCACCGGGCCGAGCAGGTCCTCGGCGAGCCGGGACCGGGCCACGAGCACTCCGGTGGCCACGCCCAGGACGGCGGCGAGCAGGAAGCCGGTGAGGATGCGGGTGAGGCTGTCGGTGAGGTCCGTCCAGTAGTCGGGGCCGGCCAGCCGGTCGGCGAAGGTGCGGGCCACGTCAGTGACGGTGGGGAACTGCGAGAAGCGCAGCCAGAGGTCGGCGTCCCGGCTGGTCAGCAGCTGCCACAGGCCGAGGGCGGCGGCGAGCGAGACGACGCGCAGCACGTACCGGATCATGAGGCCCGCTCCAGGGCCTCGGCGTACGTGACGACGCGTGCTCCACCGTGTCCGCCGATGTACGCCTGCGCGGTCTCCGGGGTGACGAAGGGCAGCAGCCGGCCGCCGTCGGCCACCCACACCGAACGGTCGGCGAACCACAGGGTGCCGGTGGTGGTGTCGGGGACGTAGGCGGCCCGGACGTCGTCGCGGTGCGCGGCGACGTGCCGCAGCAGGGCGGTCGGGGTGGTGAAGGGGAGCGTCTTGCGCGCGCCCTTCGGCCAGACCTCGCCGGCCGGCTTCGGGGGTGCGGAGGCGAGCCGTTCGGCGTAGGCGGCGGGGCCGAGCGCCTTCTTCACGTACCGGTCGTCGACGAAGGCGTCCACGTCCACGTCGCCGGTCAGCTTCGCGTCCTTGAGCACCGCCACGTCCTCCTTCAGGGCCGCGACGAGCCGGGGCTTGATCGCCGGGTCGAACGTGGCGATGCCCTGCGCGCCGTTGTAGAGGTAGACGGCCTCGGCGGGCAGGCCGGTGGCCTTCGCGACCGACTCGGCGGCGTCCACGGGGTGGGCGTCGAGGTAGTCGGTGGCTTCGGTCTGCGCTCTGAGGAAGGCCTCCAGCACGGCCGGGCGCTTCGTCGCGAAGTCCTGGCGGGCGGTGACCCCGTGGAAGGTGGGCAGGTTGAGCTGCGCACCGTCGTACAGGGCCTTCGCCTTGCCCTGCTGGGCGAGCAGGCCGGGCCAGGCCACGAACTGCGACAGGGCGTCCGCGCTGCCCGAGGACAGGGCCGAAGCACCCACGGCGGGCTGCTGGTTGAGCTTCTCGATGTCCTCGGCCGGGTCGAGGCCGGCCCGCTGGAGCGCCCGTACGAGGGTGCCGTCGGCGGCCGAACCGACGCTGGTGGAGACCTTCTTGCCCTTGAGGTCCTTCAGGGAGGTGAGGGAGGAGCCGGGGGCGGTGACGATGGTGTTGAGGCCGCCGCGGAGGTTGTAGCCGGTGACCGAGACCAGGCGGGTCGGCCGGTCGAGCTGTTTGCCGCGGGCCGCGTTGATGAGCAGCGGGAAGTCGCCCATCGAGCCGATGTCGATCTTCCCGGCGGTCATCTGCGCGGTGATGGGGGCGCCGGTCGCGTAGTCCTGCCAGTCGACCTTGTAGGTGACGCCGTCCCCGAGGGAGGCGAGTTGCTTCTCGAAGTAGCCGAGGGAGCGCAGCAGGGTGCCGGCGGTGACGGTGTTGATGGTCCGGGACTGGTAGCCGACGGTCACGGTGACCGTCGAACCGTCGCCGTCGGCGGACGCGCTGCCGCCGCAGGCGGTGAGGGGGACGAGCAGGGCGACGGCGGCCGTGGCGGCCAGGACGGCGGAACGGGTGGGGTTGCGCTTCATGGGAGTCGGCCTCTCACCGGAGCAGGTAGGGCATGTTGACCGTGACGGCCCCGGTGGGGCACCGGGCGGCGCACGGGCCGCAGTACCAGCACTCGTCGACGTGCATGTAGGCCTTGCCGTTGCTCTCGTCGATGGCGAGGGAGTCCAGCGGGCACATGTCCACGCAGAGCGTGCAGCCGTCGATGCACTTCGACTCGTCGATGGTCACGGGCACGTCGGCCCGCTGGGGCGCCAAGGGCATGGCTGTCTCCAGGGATGTGCGCGAAGAAGGATGCGGTACGGGGGCTGCGGTACGGCGGGAGTGGTGCCGCGGGTGGCTACCGGGACCGGTGCAGGAGGCCGCTCATCGCGATGCGGTCACCGCGGAAGCGGATGAACTCCAGGTCGACGGGGCGGCCGTCCGCGAGGTGGGTGAGGCGTTCCAGCATGAGGACCGCCGTGCCGCGCGGGGCCTCGAGCACGGCGGAACAGTGCGCGTCCGCCGTGACCGCCTCGAGAGTGATCTCGGCGTGGCCGAGGGGCGTGCCGGTGAGCGACTCCAGGAGGCGGAAGACGTCGGTGTTCTCGAGGTCGGCGCCGAGCAGGGGGGTGCCGATGTCGAGGGGCAGGTAGGTGAGGTCGAGGGAGAGCGGGATGCCGTTCAGGCGGCGCAGGCGTTCGATGTAGAGGACGTCGGCGGCGGGTGGGACGTGCAGGCGTTCCGCGACGGGCGCGGGGGCGCGGACGGCGGCGGTCGTGCGGACCTCGTTGGTGATGCGGCCGTGTTCGTGCAGGGTCTCTGCGAGGCCCATCAGGCGGTCCAGGCCGTGGGCGTACTTGCGGGCCACGATCACGGTGCCGACGCCGGGCTGGCGGGCGACGAGGCCTTCGGCGCGGAGCAGGTCCAGTGCCTCGCGGACGGTGTTGCGGGAGGCGCCGTACTCGGCGGCGAGGGCGTCCTCGTGGGGGAGCGTGGTGTCGGGGAAGGCCTCCGTGAGGATCTGGCGGCGGAGCAGGTCGGCGAGCTGGCGGGCCCGGTCGGCGCGCAGCCGGCGCCGCGCACGGTGGGCGGCGACGGTGGTCGCGCCCTGGCCGGCGTGGTCTCGGATGCGGTCGGCGGGGGGCATGGCTGGAACCATACCTATGTGGTGGGGTTCGTGGTGTTGCTGGATTGTTGCGCCACCGGGGGCTCCGCCGGGTGGTGGGGTGAGCTGGGGTTTTGTGGGGGGTGGGGGGAGATGTGCCACCGGGGTGGGGTCGGGGTGGAGGTCGGCCGGGTGGCCCGGGGACGGCCGGTGGGCGGTGTCGGTGCCGGGTGGGGGCGGGTGTGCGTCGCCCGGCGCTGCGGGGTGCCTCCCCCAGAGGGGGGCCCGCAGCGCCCGCCCTCCCCAACGCTCGGCTTCTCCCCCACGCTCGGCTTCTCCCCCACGCTCGGCTTCGCTCGCGCGGGGGGACCCCCATGAGCGGGGGACCCCCATGCGCGGGGGACCCCCATGCGCGGTGGACCCCCATGCGCGGGGGACCCCCATGCGCGGGGGACCCCCATGCGCGGGGGACCCCATCGCCCCTGGGGGTACCTCCCAGGCGGCCGTTCAGGCACTGGGGGAGGCACGACTGCCCGCAGCTACGGTGGTGACGGCTGCACCGGCGCGGCTGCCCGCAGCGGGGGTGGCTTGGGGCGGCTGGGGGTTATGTCAGCGCCGTCAGGCCCGGGGCGAAGACGATCAGGAGGGGGACCAGGGGGACCAGGGCTGCGGTTGCCGTGGTGAGGGCGCGGTCACGGGGGGTGAGGCGGGGAGGGGGCGCCAGGAGGCGGTCGACCCGCTCGCCGAGGAGGCGGTGGCTGGAGGCGCAGGACAGGACGCCCCGGTGCTGGTTGAGCTCGATCAGGGCCAGCGCCGTGGTCAGGTGGCCGCAGCGGCGGGACGCGGTGTCGTCGGCGGCGAGTTCGACCAGGCGGTGTGTCTGGTCGCAGAAGTGCGCGAAGAGCGGCACTCGCGGGAAGCCCGTGGCCAGGGCCGTGGATAGATGCAGCAGCCAGTCGTGCCGGGCCCGGGCGTGACCGCGTTCATGGGTGAGCACGGCGTCGAGCTGATGGTCGGTGAGGCGGTGCAGGGCGCCCGTGGTGACGACCAGTTGGGCCGGGCTGCCGGGCATCCACCAGGCGTCCGGGTACTCGTCCTCCAGGACCAGCAGGGGACCGCGGGACCGGGGCAGGCCGGCCGGCAGGTCGGGGGCGCGTTCGCGCAGGTGAGCGCGGGACCGGGCGCGGCGCCTGCGGGCCTCGACCAGCTCGCGGGCCAGCATCGCCGTCGTCCAGGCGGCGCCGCCGGCCAGCAGCAGGGTGAAGGCGGCCGCCCAGGGCGGGTCGGCGGAGAGGTTGTAGGCGGCGGTCACCGCCGGCGGCGCCGGTGCGAACAACTGGGCGCGCACGGTGCCGAAGACGACGGTGGCCCCGAGGACGAGGGACGTCAGGCAGCACAGCAGCACGGTGGCGACCAGGCACTGCCACACCCACAGCGCGACGACGGGATCCCGCTCCGGCCACGAGGACCGGGTCAGCGCGCGCGGTACCGGCACGGCGGCGGTCACGGCGACGGCGAACAGCAGGAGCAGGCAGACGGTCATGCCACGGGCTCCGGATCCTGGTCGGAAGGGCGGCTCTGGCTGTGGTGCTGTGTGGTGCTTCGGTCGTGCTGTGGTGGTGCGTGAGAGTGCGTGGTGCGGCGCGGCGGCGCGCACCGCCCGACGCCAGTATGACGGGGTCGGGCGGTGCCAGTCAGCCGCCGAAGGACATCGGATCGCCGTACGCGCCTACCGTCCGACCACCCGGCCGGTCACCTCGCCCAGCCCCACGCGCAGGCCGCCCGGTCCCGGGGCCCACGCCGAGAGGGTCACCACGTCCCCGTCCTCCAGGAACGTCCGCTTGCCGTCGGGGAGTTCCAGCGGATCACGGCCGTTCCACGTCAGCTCCAGCAGCGACCCGCGCTCCCGCTCGGTGGGCCCGCTTACCGTGCCCGAGCCGTAGAGGTCGCCGGTGCGCAGGGAGGCTCCGTTGACGGTCATGTGGGCCAGCTGCTGGGCCGCCGTCCAGTACATGGTGGAGAAGGGCGGTTCGGAGACCACGTGCCCGTTGACCGCGACCGAGATCCGCAGGTCGTAGCCGCCCGGCTCCTCCCCGGCGTCGTCGAGGTAGGGCAGCAGCCCGTGGGTGCGCTCCGGCGGGGCCACCCTGGCCTCGTCCAGGGCGTCCAGCGGCGTGATCCAGGCCGACACCGACGTGGCGAAGGACTTGCCGAGGAACGGGCCCAGGGGCACGTACTCCCAGGCCTGTACGTCGCGCGCGGACCAGTCGTTGAGCAGGCACAGCCCGAAGACGTGCTCGCGGAAGTCGCCGAGCGCCACCGGAGCGCCCAGTGCGGAGGGCGTGCCCACCACGAAGCCGACCTCGGCCTCGATGTCGAGGCGCACGGACGGGCCGAAGACGGGAGCGGCGTCGGTGGGGGCCTTGCGCTGCCCGGAGGGCCGTACGACGTCCGTGCCCGACACCACGACCGTGCCCGAGCGGCCGTGGTAGCCGATCGGCAGGTGCTTCCAGTTCGGGGTGAGGGAGTCCTCGGCGTCGGGGCGGAAGATCCGGCCGACGTTCCGGGCGTGGTTCTCGGAGGCGTAGAAGTCGACGTAGTCCGCCACCTCGAAGGGCAGGTGCAGGGTCACGGACGACAGCGGGTGGAACAGCGGCTCCAGGGCCTCCCGGTGGGAGGGGACCGTCACCCAGGCCGTCAGCGCGCGCCGCACGTCCGACCACGTGGTGCGGCCGGCCGCCAGCAGCGGGTTCAGGGTCGGCTGCGCCAGCAGCGACGCGTACGGCGAACCCAGCGCGTGGGCCGCCGCGCCCGCGTCCAGGACGTGGTCGCCGAGCCGGACGCCCACCGTCCGCTCCTGTGCGCCGCGGATCGAGAACACGCCGTACGGAAGGTTGTGCGGACCGAAGGGGTCGCCCTCGGGGACATCGAAGGGGGGCATCGGGTGCTGCCTCGCTCTCGTGCTCGCTCGCCGTGCGCCACGTGATCCGTGGCCGGGCCACACGTTACGGGTGGCACCCCGGTCTTGGGCAGTGCCCGAAGCGGTGGGGGCGGCCGGCGGGCGTGGCGCTCCGCCACCGTCCGTGTGCGGGAAGTCGCGACGGGCCGGAACGCAATCTTGACGGAGCGGTGCGAACGGGGCGACTCTGGGCGGGTGCCGGAAGGCCTCGGGGAGGGGGCTTTCCGACGGCACTTCAGGGGGACGGATGGCCACAGGGGAGGCCGGTCCGGGTCCGGCGCGGTCCGGTTCGCAGCCGAGAGAGCGGCTCGAGGGGATCATGCGGCGCCGACTCGGCCGGGAATGCGTGTATGTACCGTCGTGCCGCTTCGGGCTGTACGCGGCACTGCGGCACTGGTGCCCGCCGGGCGGCCGGGTGCTGATGTCGCCGGTCAACGACGACGTCATCTTCTTCGTCGTCCTCGCCGCCGGGCTCCGGCCGGTGCAGGCGCCGCTGAATCCGCTGGACGCGTCCATCGACGTCGACGCCGTGCCGGAGGAGGTGTGGGGCTCCCTGTCCGCCGTCCTGACGACCAATCTGTACGGCAATCCGGACCCGGCGCCCCGGCTGCGGGAGCGCTGCGACGCGCTCGGCATCCCGCTGTTCGAGGACGCGGCCCATGCCATCGGCAGCGAGGTGGGCGGACGGCCCGTCGGCACCTGGGGCGACGCGTCCGTGTTCAGCCTGTCCAAGCACGCCGGCGCCAAGGCCGGCGGCATCCTCTCGGTCGCCGACCCGGGGCTGCGCCAGGCGCTGGCGAAGTCCTGCGAGGACCTCCTGCTGCCACGACGGGCCACGGCCGAGGTCGCCTACGCCGTACGGCCGTACGCGGAGGCCGCCGTGCGCGGGCTGCGGCTGAGACGCGCGGCCTGGGCCACGCTGCGGCTGCTGGGACGGATGGAGCGCGAGGAGATCCGGATGCCGCTCCGGCCCGCCGAGCTGGCCCGGGCGGTCGCCTCGGCGCCCGACCTCGAGGCGCACGACCCGTGGGTCCGCGTCGACATGCACGACTACCGACTGAGCCCGGGCCGGTTCCGGCTCGGCCGCGTCGGGCGCCGGCTCGACCGGCTGGACGAGGTGCTCGCGGGCTGCCGCGCGGGCACGGAGCTGCTGCTGTCCAGCCGGTGGGCACAGCCGGTGGGCGGCAGGCCGCCGGCCGGGGCGCAGCCGCTGTTCCGGGTGCCGCTGTTCGTCGCCGACCGGGACGCGGCGATCGCGGCGCTGGCCCGGCGGGGCGTCGTCGTCGGCTATCTCTACGATCCGCCGCTGGACGACTACGCGGGCGCCGAGTTCACCGACCTCTCGCCCAGCCCCGAGGGGGCGCGCTGGTTCGCCCGGCACGCGCTGCCCGTGGACCCCCTGCGCGCCCGGACGGTCGTCGGGGCGCTGGAGGAGTCCGGGGCACGGCCCGCCGAGGCGCCGGAGGAGGCGGGTACGTCCCGTGGCTGAGACGCGGGTGCAGGAGGCCGCCGCGGCACCCGCGGGCGGCGGACCCGAATCGCCCGGGAGCGGGCGCGGCTCCGACTCGCTGTTCAAGAACGCCTACTTCCTCATGCTCAGCACCGGCGTCTCCGCCGTGCTCGGCCTCGGCTTCTGGCTGGTGGCCGCCCGCTACTACTCGGAGGAGGCCGTCGGCCAGGGCTCGGCCGCCATCGCCGCGATGCGGCTGCTCGCCAGCATCACGGCGACCACGATGATCGGCGCCGTCGTCCGCTTCGTGCCGCGCGCCGGGCGGGCGACCGGGCCGCTGGTGTGGCGTGCGTACGTGGCCAGTTCGGTGGTCGTGGTCGTGGCCGCCGTGGTCTTCCTGCTCACCCTCGATCTGTGGGGCGCCTCCTACGCGCCGCTCGGCACCCCCGAAGCCGGTGCCCTGTTCGTCGCCGCGTGCGTGGCCTGGGCGCTGCTCACCCTCCAGGACGGGGTGCTGACCGGGCTGCGCAAGGCCGAGTGGGTGCCGGCCGGGAACGCGGTGTTCTCGCTCGGGAAGCTGATCCTCCTGGCCGTCTTCGCCTCCGCGCTGCCGGTGCTCGGCATCTTCGTGTCCTGGGCCGTGGCCATCGCCTTCTCCACGCTGCCGCTGGGCTGGCTGATCTTCCGGAAGCTGATCCCGCGCCAGGCCGCCGCCGACCACGACGTGGAGCCGCCGAAGCTTCGCGAGATGGGCCGCTTCCTCGCCGGGGACTCGCTGGGCGCGCTGTTCAGCCTGGCGATGATCAACCTGTTGCCGGTGATGGTCGCGGTCCGCTTCAGCGCCGCGGAGAACGGCTACTTCTACGTGGCCTACACCGTCGGCGGCACGATGGAGTTCATGGCCATCAACATGGCCTCCTCGCTCACCGCGCACGCCTCGCACGACCCCCGCCGCCTCGCCGACGGCGTCCGCGGGGCGCTGCGCCGGATGACCCTGCTGCTGGTGCCGGTCGTGCTGGTCCTGGTCGTGTGCGCCCCGCAGATCCTCGCCCCCTTCGACGCGGACTACGCCGAGCACGGCTCCACGGTGCTGCGGCTGCTCGCCGTCGGGGCGCTGCCGCGGATCGTCGTCGAGCTGTACATCGGCGTGCTGCGCGTCCAGGGCCGCACCGGCGTGCTCGCCGCCGTGCAGGGCGCCATGTGCACCCTCGTCCTCGCCAGCGCGGCGGCGCTGTTCGGCCCGGCGGGGATCTCGGGCGCCGGCTGGGCGGTGCTGCTGAGCATGACGCTGGTCGCCCTGGGCTGCGTGCCCGGGCTGCGGTCCGCCCTGCGCGGCGGCGACGGCACCGGCGGCAGGAGACCGCGCGGCGGCGGCCGGGACACCGAGGGGCCCGACTACGGCACCAGCTGGGCGCGGCTGAACGCGACCGCCGGGTACGGCACGACCTGGGCGCGCCGGGCCGCGTACGGGCAGAGGGACGCCGACGGGGACACGGCCACGCTGTTCATCGGCCGCCCCGGTTACGAACGCGAGGCGTTGCAGGCGGACACGCTGGCCCTGATCGTGCGGCCCGACGAGTCCGGCCGCCAGGACGACACCGGCGGCCACCACGGTCCGTCGCCCGCCGTCCCCGCCGTCCCCGCCGTCCCCGGCGTCCCCGCCGGCGTCGCCGGGGCCGGGGAACGGTGGCTGCGAGGGGCCCTGTGGTCCGTCCTCGCCGTCGCCACCGTGGTCTTCTGGGCGGCGCTGCGCGGCCTGCCCCCGTTCCACGGCGCGTCCGCGTACCCCGGCGGGACCGCGCTGACCGGGCGCCGGCTGCTGGAAGGGCTGCCGTCCCCGGCGCTCGTCGCGGGCGGCGCGCTGCTGGTGGTGTTCGTGGCGGCGGTGACGCTGTGCACGGTGCGCGACGTGTTGCTGCCCGGGGCCGCGCTGGGCTCGGCGCTGCTCGCGCTGCACGCCGCCCCCGCGGCCCTCGGCAGGCGGCCCCGGCCGGTCGACGGGGCGTGGTACGACGCCGTGGCCGGTTTCCTCGCGCCGGCGCTGGGCCTCGACAGCCCCGAGCCGCTGCTGCGCTGGGGACCCGCGGCCCTCCAGTTGCTGTGCCTGGTCCCGTTGTGGCTGCTGCTCGCCCACGGAGCCGGACGCCTGGGCTGGGCGACCCGCTGGAGCCTGCTGTACCTGGCCGCGATGGCCGGCTGGGCGGCGGGGGAGACGCTCGCCCCGGCCGCGCCGCCCGCCCTCGCCGTGCTGACGCTGCTCGCCCTGCTGGTGCCGCTGGGCCGCTCGGTCAGCGGGTCGGCACCGGCTGGTGGAAGTACCCGTTCCTCCCGGCCTCCCGGTAACCCTCGAGACCGGGACCGTCGTTGACGGTCAGGTCGCAGGCGGGATCCTCCGAGGTCGGCCGGTTCCAGTGGACCAGCGCCTTCACGTGGGGAAGCTTCTTCACGGCAGCCGGGATCTGCGTGTACCAGTCGCGCTGGCGGACCGGGCTGTCGGCGTCGGGCGCGGTCGCGAACTCGGCGAGCATCACCGGCTTGTCGTCGGTGACGTTAGCGCGCAGCCACGCGTAACTGGGCTGCTGGCTGCGCAGGAAGTCCTTCCAGTCGGTCGTGTCGTGGCACTGGTAGTAGTTGTACTGGTCCATGGCGATCCAGTCGACGTAGGCGTCCCCGGGGTAGAGCGCCTTCATCGTGTCCGCGCTGCCGAGGTAGCCGGAGACGGTCCACACCCACACGACGTTGTCGGCCCCCAGCTCCCGGAACCGGTCGTGCAGGTGCCGGTAGGCCGCGACGAACTCCTGCGGGGTGCCGGCGCCCTCCTTGACGCGGGCGTCGGTCTCCTGGTCGAAGGAGAGGAAGACGCGCTTGCCGTAGGCCTTGATGCGCCGGATCTGCGGGTCGAGGATCTCCTCGTCGTACGTGCCGGAGGCGATGTTCTTCCAGCCGAGCTGGGTCTCCGTCCAGTTCTCGTGGTGCGGCTCGGTCCAGACGGTGGACTCCCAGGCCAGCATGAGCAGCCGGTCCCGGCCGAGTTCCTGCTCGTCCGGCGTGAGCAGTTGTCCGTCGAGCTCGGTGCCCGACATGTCGTGGTAGTTGTAGACGAGGTCGAGCCGGCGGCCGATGCGCCTCTCGAAGCCGAGCACTGCGTCCTTGAGGGAGCCGTTGTCCGCGTACGGCACATAGGCGCCCCACCAGGCCCCGCAGGGCGGGACCAGCGTGCCGGTGGGGGCGCAGGCGCCGGTGGGCAGTGCGCCCGAGGCGGCGTTGTCGGGCAGGGCGTCCGCGGCGGGCGGCTCGCGGTCCTCGGACCGGCCGGCCCAGATGCCCAGCCCGGCGAGCAGTGCGGCCACCACCACCAGGACGACGGCCGTGTAGGTGCGCTTCGGGGCGCCCCCCATGTCGATCACCCCGTGGGTCGCGGACGGTGTGTGCGGTCCGCCCGAGCGGTGGCGGCCCGTCATGTGCCGCCACCGCCGGCCGGCCTGCGGGCGGCGCGCTCGACCGCGCCGCGCCGGGCGGCAGGCAGCGGCAGCCCGGGCAGGGCCGCGGTGACGGTGGTGAAGACGGCGAGCGGGACGAGGAAGGCGGTGGCCGAGAAGCCCTCGACCAGGAACAGCGAGGTGGCGGTCAGTACGCCGAGCGAGAGGCTGATCGGCGCGACGAGCGCGACGGCCTCCAGCCGGGCCCCGGCGGCCAGCCGGCCGGGCTGCGGATACAGCGCCGCGCAGCCCGGTCCGCACAGGGTGAAGAGCAGCACCGGTATCCAGCGCAGCGGCGAGGGGCCGGGCAGGGCGGTGGTGGCCAGCGCGAGCCATCCCGAGGCGGCGACGAGGACTCTGAGGTGGACCGGGGTGATTCTGAGGCCCTTCGCCGACGGGGCGCCGGGGTCGGTGGCCGCGGGTTCCGGAATGGTGTTCATGGACTGACCTGACTGCCCTTCGTCGTCACGGCGATGTGGTCGTTCGGCGGCCGGCCGGCCGGTACTCCAGGACGACGCCGTACGGACGGTCCTCGACCGTCGCGAAGAGCGGCGAGGCGGTCAGCTTCGTCCGCAGCGTCTCGAAGCCGCCGGCCGGCAACAGGCCCTCTCCGGCGGTGTAGATGTCCTGGGTGCGGGTGAGGATGACGTACGTCGTGGTCCCCGGCGGGATCCCCTCGGCGAGGTAACGGGCCGGATCCCTCAGCATCTTCTCGTTCTCGGGCAGCTCCTGCTCGGCGAAGTACCAGTGCTCCAGCCGGTCGTAGCGGTGCAGTGCCTGCGGGAAGGAGCCGGTGGTGGCGAGGATCAGCGAGCCCTCGGGGGCGCTGTCGAGGGCCCGGGTGACCAGGGCGGTCTCCTCGGGCGGCGTGTAGTACATCTTCTCCTTGCCGTAGTACGACGGCAGGAAGCCGGCCAGCAGCACCAGCAGCACGGCGGGCAGGGCGACGGCCGCGGCCCTGTCGCGCAGGACCTTCGCCCGGGCGGGGCGGCGGGCTCCCGTGGCGGCCGGGACCAGTGCGGCGGCGGCGAAGAAGGCGGCACCGGGCAGACCGAACAGGTAGACGCGGAAGAGCATTTCGCCGCCGTAGTCGTTGACGGCGAACAGCGGTACGGGTGCGGCGGAGACCAGCAGCAGGGGCAGTGCGCTGCGGGTCAGCCGGCGCCGCAGCACGACGGCCACGCCGGCGAGGACGACGATCGTGAGGACCATCAGCACGTTGGCCCGGCCCGCGAGCTCGGGACCGGGACCGGTGAGCCGGCCCGCGTAGCCCGCGCGGGAGTTCTGGGTCAGCTCGCCGAGCGACTCCTTCAGGGTGGACAGCGTCTCCACGAACAGGGGCCGCCCCATCGTGAGGTCCCAGGCCAGCATCAGCAGCCCGGTGACGGCCAGCAGCCCGAGGTTGCGGTAGCGGCGGGTCAGGCTGAGCGCGAGCAGGCAGACGCAGAGCATCACCGGGGTCAGCTGGTGCGTCGCGTTGACCGCGGCGATCAGCGGGGCGAGGACCACGACGCAGACGGCGCGCTGTCGGGTGTTCGTGGGCGGCGGCACCGCGGCGGCCGCCGGGTCGAGGAAGCCGCGGTCGCGCAGCCGCCCGGCCGAGCCGGGGCGCACGAAGTGCCGCAGCACCACCGCGAGGACCGTCAGGTGCAGCAGATAGGCGAGCCCCTGCGGGGCGAAGTAGTCCTGGCCCACCCAGTTGGCGAGCTGGAAGATCCAGACGGCGGTCCACACCAGCCGCCAGTCCCGGCTGAAGGTGCGGTAGATCAGGACCAGCACCGGGATCATCAGCAGGCCGAGGACGATCGGCGCCCAGTTCGCGTACGCGGCGGCGCTCTCCACGCCCAGGGCGCGGGTGAGGCCCGCGTTGAGGGTGAAGAATCCGGGCCACTGGTCGTACGCGGACATGTTGCCCGACAGGGCCGCCCCCGGGCGCAGTTCGCCGTTGGCCAGCAGCGTGTTGACGACGGCGTCGTGCTTGGACGACCACGGGTAGCGCACCGCGTCGTACAGCACCGCCGGGGGCGCCTTGAGGGCGAGGAGCAGCGCGGCGCAGTGCGCGGCCGGCCACCACGGCGCGGCGGCGGCGCGCCGCAGACTGAGGACGAAGCCCGCGGTGAGGACGAGCAGCGACAGGTAGTAGGCGACGGGCAGCCGGTCCAGCAGGCCGTAGTCGCCCATCTCCCGGAAGCCGATGCGGGGCAGGGCGTAGATCCACAGGCAGGCCGCGAGCAGCAGGGTCAGCAGGCCGGCGGCGGGAAGACGGGACGGGCCCCGGCCCGCGCGCCCCGGCCCGGTGACGGGGTCGGGGGCGGGCAGCGCGCTGCTCTCGGCGGTCGGTACGGGCACATGGTGCTGCACGTTGAGACTCCCCTCCCCAGGTCAACTATAGGAATTGTCCTTGCTTTTCACACCAAAATCGTCAGACTCGGCCTCTTCGGGCCCAGACCTGCCTCAGCCGGCGAAGACGGGGCCGCGGACGACGGCCCGGGCCCGGCGGTACCACCGCCAGCCGACCGTCCTCGGCCCGTCCCGGTACGGCGCCACCCGGGCCCCGCCGCCCGACAGCCAGGCCCGGACGTCCGCGACGGTGTGGCCGCGGCGCACGATGAGGCGGGCGATGCGGTACCGCTCGTCGCGGTCGGAGCTGAGCGCGTGCCGTACGGCGGTGGCCGTCTCGTAGCCGGCGCGGGCCGACATGGCGCGCACGCGCGGGCTGTTGTAGCCGTGCGGATAGGCGAGGTGGCGCACCGGACGGCCGAGGGCGTCCTCCAGCATGTCCTTCGACACGCGCAGTTCGTACGCCAGGGCCTTGCCGGACAGGGTGTCCAGCTGGGCGTGGGTGACGGTGTGGCTGCCGATCTCCATCCCGGCGCGCTCCAGCTCGGCGGCCTGGCCGAGGGTCATCATCGGCGCGGGCGGCAGCAGGCTGCGGCCGCCCGGAGTGACGGCCCCGGTGGTGAGGTAGGCGGTGGCCGGCAGCGAGCGGTCGGCGAGCGCCTCGGCGGTCGGGCCCGGCAGGTCGGCGAAGCCGTCGTCGAAGGTCAGCAGCACGGGCCGGGGCGGCAGGGGCGCCCGGCCGGCGAAGTGGTCGGCGACCGCGCCGATGGTGACCGGGGTGCGCCCGCTGTCGACGATCGCGTCCAGGTGTGCGGCGAACTCCCGCGGTCCGACGGTGAACTCGGCGATCCAGTCGGGCGGCTCGTCCATCACGGCGTGATAGAGGAGGACGGGAATGCAGTCGTACCCCGCCCCCGCGCTGCCACCCGTCCCCGCGCTGCCACTCGCCCCCGCGCTGCCACTCGCCCCCGCGCTGCCACCCGCTCCTGTCCTGTCGCCTACCGGTGTTCTGCCGTCCGGTGCGTCCTCGCCGCGGTCGCCCGTCGTCGTCATCTCGTCCCCCTGAGCGCGGATCGCAGGGCGTACCGGGCCCGCAGATAGCCCACCGGCCCGTAGACCATCCCCCGCCGCTGGAGCCGCGACAACCGCCGTGGCCACGGGTGGGTCCGTTCGTCGTGGCCGCCCGGTACGCCGCCGCCGTCCGCGCCGCTGTCGGTGTCGCGGACGGCGGTCAGCACGCGCGCGTGGGCCAGCCCGCGCGGCAGCCGGGCCAGGAACGCCGGCAGCAGCGCCGGCCGGTTCACCAGGATCGCCGTCAGGTACGCGGTGAGCCCCGCGCCGTAGCCGTACGCCTGGGTCTCCAGGTCCCGCCAGGTCTCCCGGTGGTGGTGCCACACCAGGGCCGTCGGGGTGTAGTGCAGCCGCGCGCCCTGGGCGAGGACGCGCACGAAGCCGTAGAGGTCGTCACCGCCCCGCGCGTGCGTGCCCGCACCGGTCGCCGGGTCGAAACCGCCGGCCGCGCGCAGCGCCGCCGTACGGAAGGCCATGTTGGCGCCGGAGCCGAAGCGTCCCGCGGTGAACGGGAACAGCGGTTCGCCTGCGGGCGGGTGCGCCGGGTCGTACGTGCGTGGGGTGAAGCCCTTCGCGAAGCCGCCGTGGCTCTCCAGCAGCACCTGGGCCGGGGTGCGCAGCCGCGCGGGCAGGATCAGCCCCGTGACGCAGCCCAGGCGGGGGTCGGCGGCGAAGGGCGCGGTCAGCTCGGTGAGCCAGCGCGGGTCGGCGACCACGTCGTCGTCGGTGAAGGCGACCACCTCGCCCCGGGCGGCGGCCAGGCCCCGGTTGTGGGCGAGGGCGAGTCCGGGGACCGGCTCGCACACGTACCGCACGCGCTCGGCGTACTTGCGCTCGACCAGCTCCCGCGTCTCACGGGTCACCGGGGCGTTGTCGACGACGACGATCTCGGCGTCCGGGTGGTCCTGCGCGAGCAGCGAGTCGAGCGCCCGGGCGAGCTGCCTGGCCCGCTCCCGCGTGGCGACGACGACACTCGCGGAGGGCGGGGCGGACGGCGGCACCGCAGGTGGCCCGGACGCGGCCCCGGTCACCGCCCCGTCCGGCCCCGCCGGACACAGGCGTCGGGCCGGCCCCGCCAGCGTCCGCACCGGGTCCGCCCCCTCCGGTACCCGCCCGAGCAGCGTGCCCACGGGCCGGCCCTTCCTGCGGACCAGGACGAACACCGCGCCGGACGTCACCGGCGGACTGCCCGGACCCGGTCTGAGGCCCGCCTCCTCCGCCTCCCCGAGGTCCAGCTCGGCGACCTGCACCGGCTCGATGCCGAGGAACCTCTCGATCTCCTGTCGTGTCTCCCGCCGCGCACGCCCTGCTCCGGCCATGCGCCCACCCCCCTAGTGGTTGCCTTCTCGGTCACGGCCGGCGCAGCCGGGCCGCCCCCTTCAGCGTGCGTGCCGCGAGCGACGCCAGCCGTGGCCGGCCGCGCACGAAGCTGTGCGCGCGGCGGGCAGGCTCGCGGCCGAGCCACTGCAGCGCGGCGCCCGCCCCCGGACGCGTCGCCGTCCCCTCGTACACGGGCAGTTCGCCGGTCTTCAGCGAGTCCTTGTACTCCGCCGCGCCCCGCCCCATGTCGAGCAGACCGATCCCCTCGGCGGCGGCGGCCTCGGCCATCCGCAGATGCAGCACCAGACCCGGCGAGTACTTCGCGAAGTCCGGGTCGTACGCCGGGAACCAGCAGGCCAGGACCGACGCGGAGCGCAGCCCGAAGTGGGCGGCGAGGGGCCGCTCGCCGGCGTAGAGCACCGACAGCGTGCCCGTGCACTGGGGCGCTCGGGTCTCGGCGAGCCGCCCGACGAGCCGGGTGATCCACTCCTGCGCGAACCGGTCCCGGCGTCCCGTCCTGCGGTACTGCGCCGACTTCCACTCCATGAGCGTGCGCAGCGCGGCCGGTTCCCGTTCGTCGAAGACGAAGCGCACGTCCCCGACCTGCCGTCCCAGCCTGCGCTCCTTGGCGAGGGTGGTCTTCAGGAACTTCGGGGACTGGGCGCGCAGCACGCTCTCGTACGCCTCGTACCCCTTCTCCACGTCGATGACGTAGGTGGTGTGCTCCTCGGCGGCGTACGGCACGAACAGGCCCTGTTCGGCCTCCAGGTTGTCGAAGGCGAGGCTCGACAGCGAACAGGCCCGCAGCAGTCGGCGGGTGTCCGGGACGAGGCCGGGCCGCAGCACGGCGCCCTGGCAGTCCGAGACGCCGAGTCCGATCGCGCGGCCCTGGCCCAGCGGTCCGCGCTCGTGCGGCAGGAAACCGGCGGCCGCACCGCCCTCGTCCAGCACCGCCACCCGCGCCCCGGGCCGCACCCGGCCCACGGCCTCGGTGAACTCCGGTTCCATGAACGGATTGCGCGGCGACCTCGATGCGGCGCGCAGCGCGCGCCAGCGCTCCCGTTCCCCCTCGCTCAGCTCCCCCGGCCTGAGCACACGTACACGTCCGCCGTTCAACCCGACCCCCCGATCAAGTCCCCCTGGACAGAAGGAAGGTACCCCCGGGGCCGCCCGGAGGGTAGAAGGCGGAGCATGTTGTTGCCAACTGGTGCACAGGCCTTTAACCGCCTTTAGACGGTGTTGCGTCAGGTTTCGGACACCTGCGAACGTCCTCGTGCGCATCCGGTCGTGGGGTGAGTCGGACAGGTGCGGTGTCCGTATTCTCTGATCATGGACCGCACCGCATATGCCCTCGTCGCCACCGACCTCGACGGAACGCTGCTGCGCGGCGACGACACCGTCTCCGACCGGTCGCTGGCCGCGCTGGCACGGGTGGCCCGGGCCGGGGCGCGGCACCTGGTGGTGACGGGACGCCCGGCACCGAGGGTGCGCTCCCTGCTCGACGTCCTCGGCTGCACGGGGCTCGCGGTGTGCGGGCAGGGCGCGCAGGTGTACGACGCCGGCGCGCACCGGATGCTGTGGTCGGTCACCCTGGACCGGGAGCTGGCGGAGACCGCGCTCGGCAAGATCGAGGCCGAGGTGGGTGAGGTGTACGCCGCGGTCGACCAGGACGGGGTCGACGGGATGACCCTCATCGAGCCGGGCTATCTGATGCCCCACCCGACCCTGCCCGCGGTGCGGGTGGACCGGCGCGACGAGCTGTGGAGCGCGCCGATCAGCAAGGTGCTGCTGCGCCACCCGGACCTCACGGACGACGAGCTGGCGGCGACGGCGCGCGCGGTGGTCGGCTCGCTGGCGACGGTGACGATGTCGGGGCCGGGGACGGTGGAGCTCCAGCCGTGCGGCGTCACCAAGGCGACCGGACTGGCGCTCGCCGCGGAGCGCCTGGGGGTGAGCCGGGGACGGACGATCGCCTTCGGGGACATGCCCAACGACATCCCCATGTTCCACTGGGCGGCCCGCGGGGTCGCCATGGCGGGCGCCCACCCCGAACTCAAGGCGGTCGCGGACGAGGTCACCACGACGAACGAGGACGACGGCGTGGCCGTCGTCCTCGAACGGATCTTCGGAGCCGGCCAGGTCCCGTCCGCCGACGGGACCTGGTCACGGCTCACTGCGGGGGGTACGGATCAGTACGCGCTGAAGACGTTGTCGATCGAGCCGTAGCGGTCGGCCGCGTAGTTGCAGGCGGCGGTGATGTTGGCGACCGGGTCGTAGGAGTCCCAGGAGGTGCCTGCGACGTGGTAGGCCTGGAAGGTCGGGTCGATCACCTGGAGCAGGCCCTTGGACGGGGTGCCGTTGATGGCGTTGATGTCCCAGTTGTTGATCGCGAACGGGTTGCCGGACGACTCGCGCATGATGTTGCGGTAGATGCCGTCGTACGACCCGGGGATCCCGTGCTGGGCCATGATGTCCAGCGACTCGCGGATCCAGCCGTCGAGGTTGTCCGGGTACGCCGTGGTCGCCGCGGTGGCGGTGGTGGTGGCGGCCGGGGTGGCGGCGGACGCGGTGGCGGCGCCGATGAGCGGAAGGGCGAGCACGGCGGCGCCGGTGCCGGCGACGGCGAGCTTGCGGGCGATGCGGCTGGTCCGGGCGTGACGGTTCTGACCGTTGGCAGGCATGTGTGTGTCCCTCTCCAACGCCTGCGAGGTGAGCTGTCGGGTTCGGGCGGGGAGGTGCCCGGCCGGGCCCTGACGGGCACGGCTTCACCCCTAGCCGCTCCGGTGGTGACCGGCACGGCGACTTACCTGGGTCCCCCGCTCCTGCCTGCGAGTGTTCGAGTGGATGACTGGTGTCGGGGCGGTGGCAGGATTCGGCGTCCGCCTGACAGGCCGGGAACGTATGCGAGAGCACATGTCCGGAACAAGTGCAGGAATCACCCGACATGCCTGTTGACCTTGGTCTGGGGGGTTTGGGGTGCTTGATACTTTGCGACTGCCAAGGGTCAACTCGCCTACGGGGCAAAGGGTTGGCGGTGCTCGCGGCGTGGGTGCGGGTGGGAGTGGCGGCGTGAGCCAACTCACGGGCCTCAACAAGGGTGGCAAAACGGGCATTAGGGCCAACTAGTGGCCAACCGGCCCTCGAGGGGAGGCGTTTAGGCGAGGGGCGGGACCGAGGCTGCCGCACGGGCCTGTGCGGAGCCTGTGGCGCACCCCGTCGGCGACGGCTCGGGCTGGTGTCCAGAGGTGCTGGACGGGCACTCGTTCGGGGGTCGAGGGGCGGATGCCGAATGGGTGACGTTCCCGCAGTGCGGTCCGTCGGGAGGGGTGATGGCGTCCGGGATGGCAGCTTTGGGTATGTGGTGTCCCGTTTCGCGCCTCTCTGGCGATATAGGTCGATATCTGCTCATATCACCTGATCAAAAACATACCGCGCATGATCCGATACCGACCGGGCTGTAACGGTGGGCGCTAGCGGTGATCGAAACGTGACCGGATACGCTGACTTGAGTGGTGGCAGCGACCTATCGACAAACCAGGTAATCGCCAGTAGACACCAGCAGACAGGAGACCCCTCGTGACCGTCGTCGGGCCGTTCGGGCTGAGCGTGCGGGACCAGGCTCTGGAAGCCGATGTCCAGACCGGGTTGGCGGCCGTCGAGGAAGGGTTGCTTGAGGCAACCAAGAGTGAGGTGCCGTTCATCACGGAGGCCGCCCAGCACCTGGTGCGGGCCGGCGGCAAGCGGTTCCGGCCGCTGCTCGTGATGCTCGCGTCCCGGTTCGGCGACCCCTACGCGCCCGGCATCGTGCCGTCGGCCGTGGTCGTGGAGCTGACCCACCTCGCCACGCTGTACCACGACGACGTGATGGACGAGGCCGCCGTGCGCCGCGGCGTGCCCAGCGCGAACACCCGCTGGGACAACTCGGTCGCGGTCCTCACCGGCGACTTCCTGTTCGCCCGCGCCTCCCAGATCCTCGCCGACCTCGGTCCCGAGGCCGTCCGCGTGCAGGCCCTGGCGTTCGAGCGGCTCGTCACCGGCCAGATCCTGGAGACGGCCGGACCGCAGGACGGACGGGACCCGGTCGACCACTACCTCGACGTGCTCGGCGGCAAGACGGGATCGCTGGTCGCGGTCTCCTGCCGGTTCGGCGCGATGATGTCCGGCGCCGACGAGACCGTCGTGGACACGCTGACCCAGTACGGCGAGCGGCTCGGCGTCGCCTTCCAGCTCGCGGACGACGTCCTGGACATCGCCTCCGACTCCCACGAGTCCGGCAAGACACCGGGCACGGACCTGCGTGAGGGCATCCCCACCTTGCCGGTGCTGCGGCTGCGCGAGCGGGCCGCCCGGCTGGGGCTCGCCGAGGACCTCGCCCTGTGCGAGCTGCTCGACTCCGACCTGAGCGACGACGCACGGCACGCCGAGGCGCTGCGCCTGCTGCGTGCCCACCCCGCGCTCGAACAGGCGCGGCGGGACACCGTCCGGTACGCGAAGGACGCCCGGTCGGCGCTGGCCCCGCTGCAGGAGTGCGACGCGAAGGCCGCGCTGATCGAGCTGTGCGACGCGGTGGTGCACCGGGCCGGCTGAGCCCCGGCCGTCACCCCGTCGGCCTTTCACCCCGTCGGCCTTTCACCCCGCCGGTCCTTCACCTCGTCGGTCCTTCACCCCGCCAGGGCGTCCTCGCGGCGCGGCGCCCCTCCCCTAGTGGACGGGGGAGGTTCCGCTCCTCCGTGTCATCCCGCAGGAGTACGCGGAGTTGAGTCCGCGGTCTGACGCTTCCTCCCGGCCGATTTGGTCAGATGGACACCACGGAAAAACACCACTCCTCACCGATTCGGGTGAGAATGGCGGCTCACGGGTGAACACGTGCGAGGTCGCGAGACAGCCGCCGCCGACGACGGAGGTAGGGCACACATGGCACCGATCGATTCCGACGACAGCACGACCGCAGGGGGAGGCGAGGAGCCGCGCGCCGGACGGCGCAGGGCCGCGCGGTACGTCGTCCCGGTCGCGGTGATGGGCGTGGCAGCCGCCACCATCGGGCTCGTCCCCGCGCTCGCCGACTCCGGCGACCCGGACCTGCCCGAGGTGACGGCCCAGCAGCTCATCGAGAAGATCGCCCGGTCGGACGTCCAGCAGCTGTCCGGCACCGTCAGGATCAGCACCGACCTCGGCCTGCCGGACCTCGGCGGCCTGGAGAGCGGCCTGATGTCCGGCGTGTCCGGCGGCCCCGGCGCGGGCGGCGGTGACGGCTCGGCGGCCGACCCCTCCGCCAAGCTCACCGAGCTGGTGTCCGGCACCCACACGCTGCGCGTCGCGGCCGACGGCCCCGACCGGCAGAAGCTGTCGCTGCTGGAGAGCGCCGCCGAGTACAGCCTGATCCACGACGGCAAGGACGTCTGGGGCTACGACAGCGAGTCCAACGAGGTGTACCACTCCACCGCGCGGACCGGTGCCGAGCGGCCCGCCGAGCAGGTGCCGGCCACTCCGAAGGACTTCGCCGAGCAGGCGCTCGACGCGGTCGACGACACCACGTCCGTGACCGTCGACGGCACCGCGCAGGTCGCGGGCCGGGACGCGTACCGGCTGGTGATCAAGCCTCGGCAGTCCGGTTCCACGGTCGGCGTGATCAGCGTCGCCGTGGACGCGAAGACCGGCATGCCGCTGAAGTTCACGCTGACCCCGTCGAGCGGCGGCGCCGCCGTCGTGGACGCCGGCTTCACGAAGGTCAGCTTCGCGAAGCCGGACGCGTCGACGTTCGACTTCACCCCGCCCAAGGGGGCGAAGGTCACCGAGGGCGACGAGAAGGCCGCGGCGCCGGAGCGGAACCCGAAGGCCGAGGGAGACCTCGCCGAGGGGCTGGACCGGCTCGAGGTCATCGGCGAGGGCTGGAACACGATCGCCGCCTTCGACACCGGCGGCGAGGGTCTGCCCCCGGCGTCCGCGGGCGGCGACGCGGGCGGTGCCCTGGGCGGCTTCCTGGGCTCCTTCGGCGACCAGGTCAAGGGCGACTTCGGCTCGGGCACGGTCTTCAAGACCCGTCTGGTCAACGCCCTGGTCACCGAGGACGGCAAGGTCTACGCCGGTGCGGTCACCAAGGACGCGCTGGTGAAGGCGGCCGACGCCGCCCAGTAGGCCCGGCGGCCCGTACCGCACGACGAGGAGGGACGAGGAGAGGGAGCCGATGGGAGAACCGTCCGCCGCGGCCGTGGAGCCGGAGCGTCGGGACCGGGGGAGCGAGGACGACGCCGTCATCGCCACCCGCGCGCTCACCAAGCGTTACCGGGGCGGACAACTCGCCGTCGACGGCCTGGACCTGACCGTCCCGGCGGGCAGTGTCTTCGGCTTCCTGGGCCCCAACGGCTCCGGCAAGACCACCACCATCCGGATGCTGATGGGGCTGATCGAGCCGACCTCGGGCACGGCACGGGTGCTGGGCCGGCCCGTGCCGCGCGCCGCCCGCGCCGTACTGCCCAGGGTCGGTGCCCTCATCGAGGGACCGGCGCTGTACGGCTTCCTCTCCGGCCGCGACAACCTCCTGCGCTACGACGCCGCCGACCCCACCGCCGACCCGCGCACCCGGCGCGAGCGCGTCGGGGCCGCGCTGGAGCGGGTGGGCCTCGCGGCGGCCGCCGGCAAGAAGGCGAAGGCGTACTCGCTCGGCATGAAGCAGCGCCTCGGCCTGGCCGCCGCGCTGCTCCAGCCGCGCAGCCTGCTGGTGCTGGACGAGCCCACCAACGGGCTCGACCCCCAGGGCATGCGCGAGATCCGCACCCTCGTGCGCGAGCTGGCCTCCGACGGCACGACGGTCTTCCTCTCCTCCCACCTGCTGGACGAGATCGAGCAGGTGTGCACGCACGCGGCCGTGATGGCGCGCGGCCGGCTGATCACCCAGGGCGCGGTCGCCGAGCTGGCGGCCGGGGCACGCGGCCGGCTGGTGGTGACCACGCCGGACCCGGGGGAGGCGGCACGGGTCCTGAAGGAACGCGGCGCCGGGGACGTGGTCGCCGCGGAGGACCGGGTGACGGCGGAGCCGCCGGACGGCGACCTCGCGGACCTGAACGCCGCGCTGGTCACGGCCGGCGTGCGCGTGCGCGGCTTCGGGGTGGAACGGGCCTCGCTGGAGGACGCGTTCGTGGCACTGACGGGGGAGGGCTTCGATGTCGCGGGCTGAACCGCTCGCCGCGGCGCGCGCACCGCGGGTCCTGTGGTCCCTCGGGCTGCTGCGCAGCGAGCTGCTGGTCACCTTCCGGCGCTGGCGCACCCTCGCCCTGCTGGGCGTGCTGGCCGCCGTGCCGGTGCTGGTCGGCATCGCGGTGCGCATCGAGACCGGCGACGGCTCGTCCCTCGGCGGGCCCGGGGGCGGCGGTGGCGGAGGACCGGCCTTCATCTCGCAGATCAGCAACAACGGACTGTTCCTGGTCTTCACCGCGCTCGCCGCGACCCTGCCGTTCTTCCTGCCCATGGCCGTCGGCGTGATCGCCGGCGACGCGATCGCGGGCGAGGCGAACGCGGGCACGCTGCGCTATCTCCTGGTCGCCCCGGCCGGCCGCACCCGTCTGCTGCTCACCAAGTTCACGACGGTGCTCGCCTTCTGCCTCGCGGCCACCCTCGTGGTCGCCGTCTCGGCGCTGGCGGTCGGGGCGCTGCTGTTCCCGCTCGGCGACCTGACCACCATCTCCGGCACCCGGATCACCTATGCCGAGGGACTGTGGCGGGCCCTGCTGATCGCCCTGGTCGTCGCCGCCTCACTCGTCGGCGTGGCGGCGCTCGGCCTCTTCGTCTCGACGCTGACCGGCAGCGGCATCGCCGCGATGGCCACCACCGTCGGGCTGCTGATCACCGTCCAGATCCTCGACCAGATCCCACAGCTCGACGCGGTGCATCCGTACTTCTTCTCCCACTACTGGCTGTCCTTCGCCGACCTGATGCGCGAGCCGGTCTACTGGGACGACCTGCTGAAGAACCTCGGCCTCCAGGGCCTGTACGCGGCGGTGTTCGGCTCGGCGGCCTGGGCGCGGTTCACGGCCAAGGACATCACGTCGTAGCCGGCGCCTCCGCGGACTCGTACGGGAAGCGGGCGAGCGGCGGCTCCTGGGCGAAGAAGGTCTTGGCGCGGGCCAGCGCCTCCGTGTCGCGCAGGACGTCGCCGGGCTTGCTGCCGTTGCCGAGCAGAACCCCGCCGAACCGCATGCCCATGTAGGCCGCCGAGTTGTTCAGGCTGCCCACCAGCGGGTCGGCGACCTCCTGTTCCTCGTGCGCGAGCACGGTGACGCCCCACAGGGTGCGGCCGGCCAGGGTCGCCCGGAAGTCGAGGCCGGGGGTGCGCAGCCAGCCGGACCAGTGGTCGAGGTAGCGCTTGACCGGCGCGGACAGCGAGTACCAGTACAGCGGCGAGGCGATCACGAGATCCGTCGCGGCGAGCGTGGCGTCCAGCAGCAGCGCCTCGGCGCCCTCGGTGGGGCGGGTGTGGTCGCTGTCGTGCCGCAGGTCCTCGAACTCGGACAACGGGTGCTCGGCCAGGCTGATCCACCGCTGCTCGACATGCGCGGGGAGCTGTTCTGCGGCGCGGCGGGCCAGCAGCTCGGTGTTGCCGTCGGGACGGCTGCTGCCCAGCAGGAAGAGGAAGCGGCGGTTCATGGGACCCCCAAAGATGTACGGCGTGAGCGAAATACCGGCACGTGCAGTATATGCGTGTGCATGCATCTGTCCAGGGCGGTCCGCCGGACGCCGATCGGGCAGGACCGCCGGCGCCCGTGAGCGGTCCGCCGCACGTCCGTGACCTCCTGGAACGAGCCTGTGACACCGCGGTGACGTGAGAATCGCGAGCGAGCGGAGAGACTCGACGGTAGGTGAACGACAGGCATGACAGGCTCTGGACGGCAGGGAAGCCAAACCGCCGACGGAAGCCGCCTATGAGTGGGGGGACGATGTCTCGACTCGGCCGCGACAAGCAGCGGGACCAGCTACGCGCCGAGCCCCCGCCTGTCCCCGCGGAGACGCTGATCGACGTCCGGGTACCGGAGGCCGGCGGTGCCGCGCGCGGAGCCTCGGTCGACGGCGTCCTGGTCCTCGCCGCCCCCGGTCAGGAGATCCGGCACGCCGTCCTGGACCGCCTCCACCGCTTCGCCCTCACCGCCGGCCGCCCCGTCCTCGCCACGGTCCACGACGAGCGCATCGGCTGCGTCGTCCGGCTCCGCGTCGACCCGGACGGCTCCAGCCACCTCGCGGGGAAGCCGGCCCGGATCCCTCGCGGGGCGGCGGGGTCGGGGGGTGTGGCTGAGGCTTCGGGGGTGTCGCGGACTTCAGGGGTGCCGGATGGCCGGGCGTCCTCGGCGGTGCCGGAGGTCCAGGCGGACTCGGGTGTCGCCCCGTCGGTTCCTGGGGTGGCGTCGGCGGAGACGGCCCCGGCGGTCTCCGAGGCACCGGCAGTGCCGTCGGCCCTCGCCGGCCAGGAACCCGCCGTGCCCGAGCCGGCGTGGGTGTCGTCCGGCGCGTCCGCGCCCACGTTCGTCCTGCGCGCCCTGCCCGAGCCCGCCGCCGGCGCGACGCCGGGTACGGTGGCGACGCCGGGTACGGTGGTGCCGCCGACGGGCGTGTTCGGCCCGCCGCCGCAGATGGACCCGGCGCCCGCCGCGGCCGGGCCCGCCGTCCCCGCGCCCCCGCCCGCCCTGTCCGGCGCCTCCGAGGAGCCGGCACCCGAGCCGGTCCCCGCACCCGCGCACGTCCCGGCCTCCGTCCCCGCCGCTCGCCCCGGGCCGGTGCCCGCTCTCGTCGTGGACCCCGACCCGGCGCCCCGGCCCACCCCCACCCCCGCCCGTGGCTTCGACGCCGTGGCTGAGGCCGTGCTCGGGGACGCTCCGCTCACCGCGCCCGGCGACGCCACCTCTCCCGCCCTCCTCGCCGAGCCCACGGCACGGATCAACGAGGCGGTCAAGGAGGGACGTACGCAGGACGCGGCGCGCCTCGCGGAGCGGTCCGTCGCCGAGGCTTCGGACACGCTGGGGCCGGAGCACCCGGAGGTACTCCGGCTCCGCGAACTCACCGCGTACATCGCCTACCTGTCCGGCGACCCGGGGCGGGCCTTCCGGCTCTCCCTGGACCTCGCCCGGATCCACCGCACGGCCGGCGACGCGGAGGCCGCCTACGGCAATGTGCAGAGCGCGGCGACGGCCTGGCGGGCGGTGCGCGACCCCGAGCAGGGGCTGGAGCTGGGTCGTGAGCTGGTCGGCCTGTGGGACGAACTCGCCGCCGAGGACGGCCCCGCCGCCGACGACGCCGACCAGCTCGAGTCGGCCCGCACTCGCATGGGCCGCCTCACCGAGCGCGCCCGTGCCCACGCCGGGGCCGGCTGACCGGGCGGCGGGGCCGGGTCGGCGTCACTGCGACAGCTGCCAGACCGCGTACGCGATGGCGTCGCTGTTGCGGTTCAGGGCCGTCTCGTCGATGTTGGCGGTCGTGTCGCACGACGAGTGGTAGCACCGGTCGAACGCCTGGCCCGCGGTGCCGCCCCACTTCGCCGCCTGCGCGGCGGTCTTGCGGTAGTCGGCGCCGCTGAAGAGGCCGCCGACGGGGACGCCCGCGTTCTTGAAGGGCGCGTGGTCGGAACGGCCGTCGCCCTCGGTCTCGATCTCGGTCGGGATGCCGAGGCCGGCGAAGTAGTCCTTGAAGGTCTTCTCGATCGTGGGGTCGTCGTCGTAGACGAAGTAGCCGGGGTTGGGGGAGCCGATCATGTCGAAGTTCAGATAGCCGCTGATCTTCGCGCGGCCGGCGGCGCCGAGGCTGTTGACGTAGTACCGGGAGCCCACCAGCCCCAGCTCCTCCGCGCCCCACCAGGCGAAGCGCAGGTGCTTGGCGGGCTGGTAGCCGGAGCGGGCCACGGCGAGCGCGGTCTCGAGGACGGCGGCCGAGCCGGAGCCGTTGTCGTTGATGCCGGGGCCCGAGGTGACGCTGTCCAGGTGTGACCCTGACATGACAACCCGATTGGGGTCGCCGCCGGGCCAGTCCGCGACGAGGTTGTAGCCGGTGCGGCCGGAGGAGGTGAACTGCTGGACCGAGGTGGTGAACCCGGCGGCGTCCAGCTTGGCCTTCACGTAATCGATCGACGCCTGGTAGCCGGGGCGGCCGTGGGCGCGGTTGCCGCCGTTGGCCGCGGCGATCGACTGGAGCTGGGTCAGGTGGGCCTTGACGTCGGCCACCGGTATGTCGGGTGCGGCGGCCGCGGTGGCGGTCCCGGAGGCGGGTGCCGCGTCGGCCATGGAACCGCCGGTCAGCAGTGCGGCGACCACGACGGCACCGGCCGCCAGGGCGCGCCCGGAGGCGGAGGGCTTCATGTGGGGGGCTCCGAATTCCTGGGGAGTCCCTGGGGAGGACTCCCGGTGAATGGGGTGCCTGGATGGTGTTGCCCCCGCCGACTCCGCGTCAAGACCGCTATTCGGCCACCGCGTTACGGATATCGGTCTACGGCTTCCCGGTCGGGCTCACGGCGTCCGGAGTCACGGCCTCCGGAGCCACGGCCCCCGGAGTCACGGTGTCCGGCGCCGGTCCGCCGCTGGCCACGATGTCCGAGTCCCGCGCGGCGTCCCCCTTCCGGGCCGGCACGCCGCCGCCGGTCCGGTCCAGCTGTGCCCGCAGCGCCCGCGCGGACCGGTGGGCGGTGCGCAGCGCGTCCCAGGTGAGCAGGGAGAGCGCCAGCCAGACGAGCGCGAAGCCGGCCCAGCGCTCGGGCGGCATGGCCTCACCGAAGTAGAGGACGCCGAGCAGGAACTGGAAGACCGGGGCCAGGTACTGGAGGAGACCCAGCGTGGACAGCGGCACGCGGATCGCCGCCGCGCCGAAGCAGACCAGGGGGATCGCGGTGACCACGCCGGTCGCGGCGAGCAGGGCACCGTGCCCGACGCCCTCGGTGGTGAACGTGGAGTCGCCCCGGGTGCCCTGCCACAGCAGGAAGCCGAGCGCGGGCAGGAACTGGATCGCCGTCTCGGCGGCCAGCGACTCGACGCCCCCGAGGTTGACCTTCTTCTTCACCAGCCCGTACGTGGCGAACGAGAAGGCGAGGCAGAGGGAGATCCACGGCGGCCGGCCGTAGCCGACGGTGAGGACGAGCACGGCCGCGAAGCCGGTCCCGACGGCCGCCCACTGCACGGGCCGCAGCCGCTCCTTCAGCAGCAGCACGCCCATCGCGATGGTGACCAGCGGGTTGATGAAGTAGCCGAGCGAGGCCTCGACGACATGGCCGCTGTTGACGGCCCAGATGTAGACGCCCCAGTTGACGGTGATGACCGCCGCGGCCACGGTGATCAGGGCCAGTTTGCGCGGCTGCCGCAGCAGCTCGCCGGCCCAGGCCCAGCGCCGTACGACGAGCAGGGCCACGGCGACGAAGGCGAGGGACCACACCATCCGGTGGGCGAGGATCTCGCCGGCCCCGGCCGGTTTGAGCAACGGCCAGAACAGCGGGACGAGACCCCACATCCCGTACGCCGCGAACCCGTTCAGCAGGCCTATGCGCTGTTCGTTCCTGGACGACCCGGCCACGGGCACCTCCTTCTCGCCTACGACACGCCGGGGACGGGGCGTGCCAGGACGAAGGTAGCGCCGCACCCGGCGACCTGTCATGCCCGTATCGCCATACGGTCATGACAGGTGGGGCGCCGGGGACGCCGGCGTTCACTTGCGCAGCGCGGCCTCGATCGCGTCGCGGATCGGGGTGGTCGGGCGGCCGATGAGCCGGGACAGCTCGCCGCCCGTCACGACCAGCTCGCCCTGCTCGGTGGACGCCTCCACGCCGCCGAGGATCTCGGCCATGGGCTCCGGCACCCCGGCGCCGACGAGGATGCCGACGTACTCCTCGACGGACACGGGGCGGTACGCGATCTCGCGGCCCGCGGCCCGGCTGACCTCGGCGGCGTACTCGGCGAAGCTCCACGTCTCGTCGCCGCCCAGCTCGTACCGCTTGTTCTCGTGTCCCTCGCCGGTCAGCACGGTGACGGCGGCGGCCGCGTAGTCGGCGCGCGACGCGGAGGAGACTCGGCCCTCGCGGGCGGCCTGGACGACGGCGCCGTGCTCCAGCACCTGGGCGAGGTTCTCCGTGTGGTTCTCGTGGTACCAGCCGTTGCCCAGGATCACCCACGGAAGGCCGGAGGCGAGCAGGATCTTCTCGGTGGCGCGGTGGTCGTCGGCGAGCGCGGCCGTCAGGCCGCTGGGGGCGCTGGTGTACGCCAGCAGTGCCACGCGGGCCGCCGCGGCGGCGTCGATGACCGCCTTGTGCTGCGCCGGGCGGTCCTTGGTGACCTCGTTGCCGGAGATCAACAGCACCTTGTCGCCGGCCGCGAACACCCCGTCGAAGCTCTCGGGCGCGTTGTAGTCGGCCACGGCGAGTCGTACGCCGCGCTCCGCGAGGTCGGCGGCCTTCGCCTTGTCGCGCACGACGGCGGTGATCTGCCCGGCCGGGACCTTCTCCAGCAGCTGCTCCACGACGTGGCGGCCGAGGTGTCCGGTGGCGCCGGTGACGACGATGCTCATGGTTCAGAACTCCTTGTGGGGGTGCGTTGTCATCGACGCTAAGGGCAGCGCTAACCAAAGGAAAGTACCCACTTTGAAGTAAGGTACCTACATGAGCGTAAGTGCCTCCGGGGCCGGCGAGGCGATGTGCCCGTACCGGCTCGTCCTCGAGCACATCACCAGCCGCTGGGGCGTCCTCGTCCTGATCGAGCTGCTGGACCGGCCGCACCGGTTCAGCGAGCTGCGCCGGGCGATCGGCCGGGTCGGGCGGGACGTCAGCGAGAAGATGCTCACCCAGACCCTCCAGACCCTGGAGCGCGACGGCCTGGTCCACCGCGATGCGAAGCCCGTCATCCCGCCCCGCGTCGACTACTCCCTGACCCCTCTCGGCCGCGAGGCGGCGGAACGGGTCAAGGGCCTGGCCGAGTGGACGCACGAGCGGATGACCGACGTCGAGCGGGCCCGCGAGGAGTACGACGAGGCCCGGGCGGCCCAGCAAGAGGCCCGATCGGCACAGCAAGAGGCCCGGGCGCTTTCGTCCCGGGCCTCGTGAAGCGGTACGGCCGTCAGCCGATGACGGTCCAGGTGTCGCCGCCGGCGAGGAGGGCGGCGAGGTCGCCCTTGCCGTTCTGTTCGATGGCGGTGTCGAGCTG
>NZ_JBEZVJ010000031.1:0-73711 GCF_040636935.1 Streptomyces sp. NPDC032940
TTGGAAATGCATGGTATTTTTCGACCTTTATAATTAGTTTCTGAAAACCATTCATTTTGAAAGATGTAATTGCCACCTTCTGGGTTTGCTTGAGTAATGGAACCATCATCATTTAAATTTATAGGATGAATATCTAAATATCCATATTCTTTATGTTTAAGTTCCATACGTGAAGGCATCCAATCAACTTCTATTTTGTATCCTATATCTTCTAATTTTTTTATAACTTTTTGAGTGTGTTGAGCGTCAAAATCTATATCTATATCTCTGTGTTCTCTTTGTTGTTTTCCAGTTAATACATCTACGCCCCAGCCTCCATCTAACCAATGAGTTACTTCCATTTTTTCAAATAAGTCTAAAATATAAAATAAATCCTTTTCTGTTACATTATCAATTTTCATTTTACCCCTCCTAATTTAGGAATTTGAAACGAGTTGAAAACGAGTTTCTTCTTGTCTTGATACTATATAGAAATAACTCAAAGATATTAAACATCATATTAACGTTGATATGACAGTGTTTTTATGTATTTTTATGCGTGAAAGAAAATTTGACATAAAAAAGCTCCAATAATAAGATTGAAGCATCTACTCATCAACTTAATACTGGAGGTCTTTTTATATGCAAGACAATCATACAAAATATATAGACGAAAATCAAGATAACGAAACATTAAAAGATATGACAAAAAGTGGGAAACAACGCCCATGGAGAGAAAAGAAAATAGATAATGTAGGCTATGCAGATATACTTGAAATACTAAAAATAAAAAAGGCTTATAACGTAAAACAATGTGGAAACGTCTTAGAGTTCAAGCCGACTGATGAAGGATATTTGAAGTTACATAAGACATGGTTTTGTAAATCTAAATTATGTCCGGTCTGTAATTGGAGGCGTGCTATGAAAAATAGTTATCAAGCTCAAAAAGTGATTGAAGAAGTGGTTAAAGAAAAACCTACTTCTCGTTGGTTATTCCTAACTTTGTCGACTAGAAATGCAATAGACGGTGAACATTTAGAAGAGAGCTTAAAGCATATGTCTAAAGCTTTTAATAAATTAAAAATGTATACGAAAGTTAAAAAGAATTTAGTTGGATTTTTACGTTCAACTGAGGTTACTGTTAATCAAAAAGACGGTAGTTATAATCAACATATGCACGTTTTATTGTGTGTTGAAAATGCGTATTTTAGAAAAAAAGAAAATTACATTACGCAAGTTGAATGGGTCGATTTATGGCAAAAAGCATTACAAGTTAATTATCGACCAGTAGCGAATATCAAAGCGATCAAACCAAATCAAAAAGGCGATAAAGATATTCAAGCAGCAATCAAAGAAACCTCAAAATATTCGGTTAAGTCATCTGATTTTTTAACTGATGATGATGAAAGAAATCAAGAAATCGTGAATGATTTGGAAAAAGGTTTATATCGAAAACGTATGTTGAGTTATGGTGGTTTGCTTAAACAAAAACATAAAATTTTAAATTTAGACGATGCCGAAGATGGTAATTTAATTAATACAAGTGACGAAGATAAAACAACAGACGAAGAAGAAAAAGCACATTCAATTACTGCAATTTGGAATTTTGAAAAACAAAATTATTACTTAAAAGATTTGAAACGTTAGCTTAAAAGCTAGCGTTTTTTTATGTATTTTTGCCCCTGCGGGAACTATAGCGTTCAACCGGCATGGTTGCCCAGTTTTACTATGAAAATTTTAATTTGCATGTAGATGGGCAGTGTCTTAAAAAATTCGACACTGGTTTTGCTCAAATTTTTGTTTTTGGAAATAGCATATATTTATTTGGCTCATATTTGCGTTTTAAGAGCTTATATAAGTTTTCAGGCATAAAACTATATGAATTACCCCTAAATCTTTAAAATGCCCCCTTAAAATTCAAAATAAAGGTATTTAAAATTTTAAAAATAAAAAAGCTACTAGCAAAAAACTAGTAGCTTAAACCTTAGTTAAATTTTGATGTAGTATTAATTTTTATATCTACGCTACAACGTCGATTCAAATTCGTGCAGTATTAATTTTTGTATCTGCGCCACAACGCCGATTACTAATAATGCAGTATTAATTTTTATATCTGTGCTGCAACACCGATTACTTAAAACTAAGATTAAAAAAATCGACGAAGGTCGATTATGGTTTTTACACGCGTTCTTTTAGAACGCATAAGTGCGCCCTTACGGGATTTAACTAGATTATAACGATGAAAAATAGACCTGTAAAGTGATAACTATTGTGATAAAGTTTGCTAAAAAGGAGCGATTTTATGACTGCTATTTGGATATCGATTATAGGTATGTGGTTTTGTATTGGAATGGCGTTTTTTGCTATCAAGAGGAGTAAAAATAAAAAATAGAACACGCATTTATGCCGAGAAAATTTATTGTGCGTTGAGAAGAACCCTTAACTAAACTTGCAGACGAATGTCGGCATAGCGTGAGCTATTAAGCCGACCATTCGGCAAGTTTTGGGATCGTTAAGGGTTCGGAGGCTCAACGTCAATAAAGCAATTGGAATAAAGCAATTGGAATAAAGAAATTAAGTTATTGATTTTAAATTTTTTATATCAAAATGGTCTTTTTCTGTTAATTCATAACCGGAATGAAAAAGAAGTTGAGCTTCTTTGGAAATGCATGGTATTTTTCGACCTTTATAATTAGTTTCTGAAAACCATTCATTTTGAAAGATGTAATTGCCACCTTCTGGGTTTGCTTGAGTACAGGGCCTCCAGGCCGAGGGCGTACTCGCGGATCGCGAGCGACCGCTTGTGGTTCAGGAACCGCTGCCGCAGCCGGGCCAGGTTGCCGGGGCGCGTGTACTCGGGACCGTAGATGATCCGCAGGTACTCGCGGCCCCGGCACTTGATGCCGGGCTGCACCAGGCGGCCCTTGTCGTCCCTGACCAGCGCGCCGACCGGCTTGACGACCATGCCCTCGCCGCCCCGGCCGGTCATCTCCAGCCACCAGTCGGTACCGGCCCGCACCGACTCGGGGTCGCCGGTGTCGACGTACAGCCGCCGGGTGGTGTGCAGCAGGCCGCTCGCGTCGTGCTCGACCAGCCGGTCGATCAGGGCGAGCTGCTCGTCGTGCGGCAGCGCGGCCAGGCTGCGGCCCTGGACGGCGAGGATCTGGAACGGGGCCAGGCGCACGCCGTCCAGACCGTCGGTGGGCCAGCAGTAGCGGCGGTACGCCTCGGTGAACGCGGCGGCGTCGGCGGACCGCTCCCGCTGGCGGGCCAGCAGCTCCGTGACGTCGACGCCCCGTGCGGCGGCGCCCTCCAGGGCGGACAGCACGCCCGGGAACACCGCGCCGGAGGCGGCGCCCACGGCGGCGTACTGGGAGCGGAGCAACCCGGCGGCCTTCAGCGACCAGGGCATCAGCTCGGCGTCCAGCAGCAGCCAGTCCGTGGACAGCTCGTCCCACAGTCCGGCCTCGCCGATCGCGGTGCGCAGCCGGCCGAGGATCTCCTCGGTGAGGGACGCGTCGTCCAGGAACGGGCGGCCGGTGCGGGTGTACAGGGACCCGGTGGGGCCGTCCACACCGAAGCGGGCGCGCGCCGCCTGCGCGTCGCGGCAGACCAGGGCGACCGCCCGCGAGCCCATGTGCTTCTCCTCGCACACGACCCGCACCACCCCGTCGGCCGCGTACTGCGCGAACGCCTCCTTCGGGTGCTCGAGGTAGCCGTCCACCCCCGAGGTGGCGGTCGGCGCCATCGTCGGCGGGAGGTACGGCAGCAGCCGGGGGTCCGTCGCGAAGCGGCTCATGACCTCCAGGGCCGCGGCCCCGTTCTCCTCGCGCACGGTGACGCGACCCGCGTGCCGGGTCTCCACCACGCGGCGGCCCTGGACGTCAGCCAGGTCCAGTGGCCGGCCGTCGTGCCCGCCGGGCGCCTCGGTGCGCAGCGGCTTGACCGGCTCGTACCAGACCCGCTCGGCCGGTACGTCGACGATCTCGCGCTCCGGCCAGCGCAGCGCGGTGAGCTTGCCGCCGAAGACGGCGCCGGTGTCCAGGCAGATGGTGTTGTTGAGCCAGCTCGCCTCCGGGACCGGAGTGTGGCCGTAGACGACGGCCGCGCGGCCCCGGTAGTCCTCGGCCCACGGGTAGCGCACCGGCAGCCCGAACTCGTCGGTCTCGCCGGTGGTGTCGCCGTACAGGGCGTGGCTGCGGACCCGGCCGGAGGTGCGGCCGTGGTACTTCTCGGGCAGACCGGCGTGGCAGACCACCAGCTTGCCGTCGTCGAGCACGTAGTGACTGACCAGGCCGTCGATGAACTCCCGTACCTCGGCGACGAACTCCTCGCTCTCGCCCTCCATCTGCGCGACGGTCTCGGCGAGTCCGTGGGTGTACCGGACCTTGCGGCCCTTGAGGTGACGGCCGTACTTGTTCTCGTGGTTGCCGGGCACGCACAGCGCGTTGCCCGACTTCACCATGGACATCACGCGGCGCAGCACGCCGGGGCTGTCCGGGCCGCGGTCGACGAGGTCGCCGACGAAGACGGCGGTGCGGCCCTCGGGGTGGACGCCGTCGGTGTAGCCGAGCTTGCCGAGCAAGGCCTCCAGCTCGGACGCGCAGCCGTGGATGTCGCCGACGATGTCGAAGGGGCCGGTGAGGTGGGTCAGGTCGTTGAACCGCTTCTCGGTGACGACGGTGGCGTGCTCGGTCTCCTCGGTGCCGCGCAGGACGTGCACCTTGCGGAAGCCCTCGCGCTCCAGTCGGCGCAGGGAGCGGCGGAGTTCGCGGATGTGGCGCTGGATGACCCGGCGGGGCATGTCGGCGCGGTCGGTGCGGGCGGCGTTGCGCTCGGCGCAGACCTGCTCGGGCACGTCGAGGACGATGGCGATGGGCAGCACGTCGTGGGCCCTGGCCAGCTCGATCAGCTGACGGCGGGCGTCCTGCTGCACGTTGGTGGCGTCCACGACGGTGCGGCGGCCGGCGGCGAGCCGCTTGCCGGCGATGTAGTGCAGGACGTCGAAGGCGTCGCGGCTGGCGCTCTGGTCGTTCTCGTCGTCCGCGACCAGGCCCCGGCAGAAGTCGGAGGAGATGACCTCGGTCGGCTTGAAGTGGCGCCTCGCGAAGGTGGACTTGCCGGAGCCGGAGGCGCCGATCAGCACGACGAGGGAGAGGTCGGTGACGGGCAGGGCGCGGGAGCGCGCGCCGGGTGCGGTGGTGTCGGTGGTGCTCATGCGGCCTTCGCCTCCTTCTCGGTCTTGTCCGACGACTCGGTCGTGTCCGACGACTCGGTCTTCTCAGCCGACTCGGTCTTCTCGGCCGACTCGGTCTTCTCCGTCACGGTGCTCGTGGTGAACACGGCCATCTGCGTGGGCGGGCCCACCTCGGGGTCGTCGGGTCCGACGGGCCGGAACTCCACGTCATAGCCGTGCCGTTCGGCGACCGTGTGCGCCCATGTGCGGAACTCCTCGCGGGTCCACTCGAAGCGGTGGTCGCGGTGGCGGACCTGCCCGGCGGGCAGGCTCTCCCAGCGCACGTTGTACTCGACGTTCGGCGTGGTGACGACGACGGTGCGGGGGCGTGCCGCGCCGAACACGGCGTACTCCAGGGCGGGCAGCCTCGGCAGGTCCAGGTGCTCGATCACCTCGCTGAGCACGGCGGCGTCGTACCCCTTGAGGCGCCTGTCGGTGTAGGCGAGGGAGCCCTGGAAGAGGGTGACGCGCGCGGCCTGACGCTCGCCCATGCGGTCCAGCTTCAGCCGCCGCGAGGCGATGGTGAGGGCCCGCACGGACACGTCGGTTCCGACGATCTCGGTGAACCGCGGGTCCTTGAGCAGTTCCCGCACGAGGTGGCCCTCGCCGCAGCCCAGGTCGAGGACGCGGGCGGCGGAGTGGTCCCGCAGGGCGGTCAGGATCGCCTCGCGGCGCTGCACGGCGAGCGGGGTGGGCTTCTCCTCCTGCTCCGCCTCCTCCTCGACCGCGTTGTCGATCTCCTCCACCTCGCTGTCGTCGGTCTCGGCCAGCCTGATCAGCTCCAGGCGTTCCATCGCGTCCCGGGTAAGGGACCAGCGGCGGGACAGGAAACGGCTGGTGATCAGCTTCATCTCGGGGTGGTGGTACAGCCAGGCTCCACCGACCCGGATCAGCTTCTCGACCTCGTCCGGCGAGACCCAGTAGTGCTTCGCGTCGTCGAGGACCGGCAGCAGGACGTACAGATGGCGCAGGGCCCTGGAGACGGTGAGGGTGTCGGACTCCAGGACCAGGCGGACGTAGCGCGAGTCGCCCCACTCGGGGAACTCGGTGTCCAGCGGGACGGACTCCACGGTCACCGCCCAGCCGAGCGGCTCGAACAGGCGGCGTACGAGGCCGGGGCCGCCGCGGGCGGGCAGCGCGGGCACCTCGACGCGCAGCGGCAGCGGCTCGGCGGCGCGCTCGGGGCGGGCCTTGCACACGCCGCGCATGGCACTGGAGAAGACGTTGCTCAGCGCGACGGCGAGCAGCGACGAGGCCGCGTAGGGCCGGTCGTTGACGTACTGCGCGAGTGCCGCGTCGGGGGCGCCGCCCCGGCCCTTGCCCTTGCCGCGCCGGACCAGGGCCACCGTGTCCACCTCCAGCAGGAGCGCCGCCGTGCAGCGCTGCTCCTCCGCCTCGGGATACAGCACGTGGGCGGTGCCGAAGGAGGTGGAGAACGTCTGCGCCTTGTCGGGATGCTTGTGCAGCAGGAAGCCGAGGTCGGTCGCGGGGCGCTCGGGGGTGCCGGTGGTGGTGATGGTCAGGAACATGGGCCTCTCCGGCCGGGTCGACGGTCAACAGGGGGCGACTGCGTGGGTGCCGTGCGCACGGGAGCCCCCGGGGGCGTTGCCCGGGGGCTCCGGCAGGACGACCTTCACACCATCGCACGGGGCGGGTGACCGGCGCCTTCGGTTATTTCGGGAGGCGGGGCGTTCCTCAGGACAGCTGGGTCTGCACCTGGGAGGAGATCAGCTCCAGGTGGTCCAGGTCGTCGAGGTCGAGGATCTGGAGGTAGATCCGCTGGGCGCCGACGGCGGCGTAGCGGCCGATCTTGTCGACGACCTCGGCCGGGGAGCCGGCGAGGCCGTTGGCCTTCAGCTCGTCGACCTCGCGGCCGATCACGGCGGCGCGGCGGGCGACCTCGGCGTCGTCCTTGCCGACGCAGACGACCAGGGCGTTGGAGTAGGTCAGCGCGTCGGCGCCGCGGCCGGCCTCCTCGGCGGCGGCCCGGACCCGGCCGAACTGCCGCTCGGTGTCCTCGATCGAGGCGAACGGGATGTTGAACTCGTCGGCGTACCGCGCGGCGAGACGGGGGGTGCGGGTGGCGCCGTGGCCGCCGATGAGCACGGGGACCTTGGCCTGCGCGGGCTTGGGCAGCGCGGGCGACTCGGTGAGGTCGTAGAACGTCCCGTGGAAGTCGAAGGTCTTGCCGGTCTCGGTGGCCCACAGGCCGGTGACGATCGCCAGCTGCTCCTCGAGGCGGGCGAACTTCTCCTTCGGGAAGGGGATGCCGTACGCCTTGTGCTCCTCCTCGAACCAGCCCGCGCCCAGGCCCAGCTCGACGCGGCCGCCGGACATCCGGTCGACCTGCGCGACCTGGATGGCGAGCACGCCGGGCAGCCGGAAGGTGCCGGCCGTCATGAGCGTGCCGAGCCGGATGCGCCGGGTCTCGCGGGCGAGGCCGGCGAGGGTGATCCAGGCGTCGGTGGGACCGGGGAGGCCGTCCACGGATCCCATGGCGAGGTAGTGGTCGCTGCGGAAGAAGGCGTCGAACCCGAGGTCCTCGGTGGCCTTCGCGACGGTGAGCAAGGTGTCGTAGGTGGCCCCCTGCTGGGGCTCGGTGAAGATACGGAGTTCCATACCGTCCATCCTGCCTGGTCGGGCGGCGTCCACCGGACAGGCCGCGGCGTGGCACGGCACTTACCGGCCCCTCGCCGGGTGAACGGGCGGCGACCGCGCGGCGGACGGGAACAGCCAGACAGCCCCTAGCCCGCCTCCCGGGCCGGTAACGCCGCGTCCCGGTCCGCCAGTCGGCGCAGCATCTCCCGGACCCGGTCCCGCGACTCGTCGGCCGCGTCGATGGCCTCCATGCAGCGCCAGTACGTCCCCTCGTCCTCGACCGTGCAGGCGATGCCGACCAGGGCGATGCCGATCTCGCCGAGGAGCGTACCGAGGCACATCAGGGCCTGGCGGGCGTCGCCCAGTTCGGTCAGCTGGGCGGCGCGCAGTTCGCCGGGGGCCAGGTCCGGGGTGCGCAGCACTCCGCAGCCGCGGCCCGCCAGCTCGGTCAGTCCCAGGGCCTCGCCGCGCAGTTCGGGTGGTCCGTGGACCGCCAGCCGGCTGCCGATCGCCTGGGCGAGCGCCTGCGCCTGCCACACCTCCGTCAGAATGTCCGGCACCTCGCCGCCGGCTGCCAGGGCACGCCCGCTCGTCACGATGAGCCGCACCGCGTCCATGCGCTGCCCCCGTCCGTCCCGACGCGCCCGCGGCGCGTCCACCCGAACTCCGTTGTTCACTACCCAGAGTGAAGGCGCGTGGGGCGAAAAGCTATAGCTAGACAGAAATATTCGGACAACAAAGGGACAACGGACGCGATATCGACTGCGGAGAGTGATAGCGGAGTGTGAGGCTCCTCTGTTCTCCCGCGCCCTACGCTCCGCCCTCGCCGCGCGGCGGGAACCGGGACTCGTTGCGGTCGATCTTCGCGTCCAGCGCGGCGAGCGGATCGACTCCGAGCACCTCGCAGAACTGGAGCAGATACGCCAGCACGTCGGCGACCTCGTCCCGGACCCGGTGTGCGGAGCCGGGGTCGTCCATGACACGGGCCGACTGCTCGGGCGTCAGCCACTGGAAGATCTCGACGAGTTCGGACGCCTCCACGCTGAGGGCGGCGGCCAGGTTCTTCGGGGTATGGTACGGCTGCCAGTTCCGGGCGGCGGCGAACTCGGCCAGCCTGCGCTGCAGCGCCGCCAGGTCGGGGACGGGGCGGGGATGATCGGTCACGGCCTCAGGTGTACCACCGTGACGCCGGGCGCCGCCGCCCGGGAGGCGTCCGCGACGGCGCCGACGAGGCGGATGTGGCCGCGGTCGCACATCCGGGCCGCGAGGTGGAGGAGTTCGGCACGCTGCCGCGCGTCCAGGCCCCGGTCGAGGCCGTCGGCGAGGACGGTGAGGGTCTGCAGCGCGGCGGGCACCTCGCCGGCCGGGTCGACCTCCAGCACGCCGGGGCCGGTGAACAGCACGAGCGCGAGGGCGAGGTAGCGCAGTTCGCCGTAGCCGAGGCGCGGGAGGCCGGTGCGGACGCCGTCGCCCCGGTCGAGGAGCGCGCGGACCACCCCGCCGACGACCGGTTCGGCCAGGACGTCCTCGACGGGACCCGCGCACCCGGCGCGTACGGCGGCGACGAACTGGGCGTGCCGCCGGCCGCACTCGGTCCGGGTGCGCCACAGCACGTCGGCGAGGTTGTCGCAGCCGCCGAGCAGCCGTCCGGAGCCGGTGGGCACGGGCTCGCGCATCCTGGCCGGGCGCGGGTCGCAGGCGAAGACGGAGCGCAGGGCGACCACCGTCTGCTCGGCCGCCGCCAGCACCCTGCGCTGCCCGTCGGTCCTGCCGGACACGCGCAGCGGCAGCAGCGCCGTGCCGAGCCGGTCGTCGGGCAGCGGGGCGCGGGTGACCGGCGCCGAGCCCCCCGTGTGCCAGGCGGCCTGCACGGCGCGCCGGCCGGGGTCGCGCAGGGCCGTCTCCAGCAGGACGAGCCCGCCGGCCGTCAGCCTCTCCCCCACGATGCGCAGTTCGGGCTCCGCCTGCACGGCCACGTCGAGGCTGACGGGGCCCTCGGGGCCGTCGACCGTGCAGCCGATGCGGAAGCCGCGGCGCCGCTGGGCGTCGGGCCTGGCCCGCTCGGGGACGCAGGCGACCGGGTCGGGGAAGACCGTGCGGAGTTCCGCGCCGCCGCCGAGCCGGGCGAGCGCCTCGTAGGCCCGCAGCGCGCTGGTCTTCCCGCTGCCGCTGGGCCCGGCGAGCAGGGTGAGGGGCGCGAGCGGGATCCGGGTCCGCCGGTGCCGGGCGAAGGCGGACAGCCGCAGTTCCGTGACGCACGGCCGATCCGGGGGCACGGGGGCGGCGGACGCCATGGAGGGCGCCGCCGCCGACGAGGACGCCGTCGAAGGAGGCGCCATCGAGGGGGGCGACGTCAAGGGGGACGTCATCGTGGGGGGCGCCGTCGACGCGGGTGACACGGCCATGTCCGGACCGTAGGGCTCCGGATCACGGGCGAACCGTTCCGCCCGGGCGACGTTCCCACGATCGGGGGACGGCCCGCCGGGCCGGGGGTGGGACACACAGAGCGTGCCGCGCCGCCCCCGGCCCGGGCGTCACATGCCGGGAACTCCGGCCGCGCCCTCCATCAGGCCGTTCACCTCGGTGCCGGCCGGTGTCAGCAGGAACACGTTGCGGTCGACCCGGTGCATGCCGCTGGCCAGGCCGAAGACGACGCCCGTACTGAAGTCCAGGACGCGCTTGGCGACCTCGGTCTCGGCGTTGGTCAGGTCCAGGAGCACCGGGATGCCCCCCATCAGCGTCTCGGCGACCTCCCGGGCATCGGCGAAGACGTTGACCCGCAGGACGACGAAGCGCCGCCGTGCCTCGGTCTCCGCCTCCGGCAACGCGCGGTGGCCGACCGACGACGGCCAGGCGTCACGGCCGCGCAACGGAACGACCTGGGCGAGCCCTTCCCACTGTTCGTCGGTGACGTCGTAGCTGTTCACCGGTCCCCCGATTCCACTCGCCTTCAATGCGTGCACCAGCCAATTCTTACGTCAACTCACCCGTTCGGCCCAACAACGACACGGTCCGCCCGACGGTCACCCGGTCGGCGCGGCTACGCCCGGAGGGCGGTCCGTGGCATGCGGCGGCCCGCCCCCTCGCGTTAACTGAGGCGCACGATGCACGCGTGACGGGCCGTCGGCCCGTGCCGGGAGGTGGGCGGACGATGGGAGGGCCCGTGACGACTCAGCCCCTGCCGCCGCGCGCCGGGCCCGGGCCGGGGTCACGCCGGACGGCCCCGTGACGGCGGCCGGGAGCCCGCCGGCCCAGCCGGCGAACGCCGTCCCGGACCGGGCGGAGCAGTCCCTGCGGCGCACCCTGCTCAGCCCCGGCTATCTGCTGCTGTTGCTGCTGTGCGTGCTGCTCGGCGTGCCCATCGCGCTGGCCTGCTTCTTCTTCGTCGGCCTCCAGCACGAGCTCCAGCACTGGGTGTGGACCTCGCTGCCGAAGGCCGTGGGGTACGGCACCCCGCCCTGGTGGTGGCCGCTGCCCGCCCTGGTGCTCGCGGGGCTGATCCTGGCACCGATCGTGACCCGGATGCCCGGCGGCGGAGGACATCTGCCGGTGAACGGGCTGGGCGGTGCGCCGGTCGGGCCGAAGGCGCTGCCGGGGGCCGTGCTGGCCGCGCTGGCCACTCTGCCGCTCGGTGTGGTCCTGGGTCCCGAGGCCCCGTTGATGGCCGTCGGCAGCGGGCTCGCCCTGCTCGCGATGCGGCGGACGGGCAAGGACGCGGACCCGGGGGCGAGCGCGATCCTGGCGACGGCCGGCTCCACCGCCGCGATCTCGACGATCCTAGGCGGCCCGGTGGCGGCGGCCGTCCTGCTCATCGAGGGGGCGGGGCTCGCCGGCACCCGTATGGTCGCCCTGCTGCTGCCCTGCCTGCTGGCCAGCGCGACGGGCGCCCTGGTCTTCACCGGGTTCGGACAGTGGACCGGTCTGGACATCGGCGCCCTGTCGCTGCCGGACGTGCCGCCGGACGTCGGGCCCGACGCCGGGGACTTCCTGTGGGGCATCCCCACGGCGGCGCTGATCGCGGTGCTGATCACGCTGGCCCGCGCGCTCGGCCGGCGCACCGTCACCTGGACGGGGCACCGCACGGCCGTACGCACCGTGCTGTGCGCCACGGCGGTCGGCGTCTGCATCGCCGCGTACGCCCTGATCACGGGCCGGTCGCCGGCGGAGGCGGCGCTGTCCGGGCAGACGGCCCTCGCGCAGCTCGCCGCGCATCCGCACGCCTGGTCCGTGGGCGCGCTCGTCGCGCTCGTCGCGTGCAAGGGGCTGGCGTGGGGCATCGCGCTGGGCAGTCTGCGCGGCGGTCCGATCTTCCCGGCCGTGCTGCTGGGCACGGCGACGGCCCTGGCCTGCTCGGGCCTTCCCGGTTTCGGCGCCACCCCGGCCCTCGCCCTCGGCATCGCCGCCGCGGCGGCCGCCGTGACGGGGCTGCCGCTGGCCAGCTCGGTGCTCGCGGTGCTGCTGATGGGCCGGGACGCGCACGACCAGATGCCGCTGATCGTCATCGCGTCGGTGGTCGCGTTCGTCGTCGTGCAGGTGATCCGCCGCAGTCCGCCCGGGACGGAGGCGGCGCCGCGGCCGGGGGCGGGCCCCGAGGCGGAGCCGGGCCGGTGACCGGCCGCGGGGGCGGCGGGCGGGACGGCCGGGCCGGGCCCGGTGGCTCCCTGCACCGGATGCGGCCCTGGCTGCTGTGGGGGTGTGCGTGCGTGGGTCTGGTCGTGTCCTACTTCCTGCTCCCCCTCGACCTGCTGGGCCCGGGCCGCCCCGCCCTCACCTGGTGTCTGTTCTCCCTCGCGCTGGGGATCGTGGCCGTCCTGCTGCTGCGGCAGATCCGCCATGTCCTGACCGGCCGTCCGGACAGCCATCCCGGCGTGGTCATCCCGCTGCTGATCCTGCTGTCGGTGCACGTCTTCGCGGCGGCCTACTACATCCTGGCCAAGCAGCCCGGCGAGTTCGCCGGTCTGCACACCCGCCTCGACTCCCTCTACTTCACCGTCGTCACCCTCGCCACGGTCGGCTACGGCGACATCACCCCGCAGGGCCAGACGGCGCGGTTCGTGGCCATCCTGCAGATCCTCTACAGCTTCGTCTTCCTCACCGCCGCCGGAACGGCACTGGGCCAGCAGCTGCGGTCCCGGGTGGTCCGGCACCCCGACGGCCACCCCTCCCATGACGACCCGCCACCCCGCCCTCCGTCGCAGGCCTGAGGAGATCTTCACCACGTCGCGCCGGGGGGAGGCCCGCTTGTCACCACCCTCGTCGGCGCACTACTGTCGCCACGCCTTGGTGAACGGGAAATCCGGTGAAGTACCGGTGCGGCCCTCGCCACTGTGATCGGGAAGTCCGGCTCCGGCCCTCGCGGGCAGCCACTGGGTCTCATGGGACCCGGGAAGGCGGAGTTCGGGCGGTGGTACCCGTAAGCCAGGAGACCGGCCAAGGCGCGTCGTCCATCCACGAGGTGCTGGAGAGGGTCTGCTGAGCCATGCACATAGCCGAGGGCTTTCTGCCTCCGGCGCACGCGATCGCCTGGGGTGTCGCGTCCGCGCCGTTCGTCGTCCACGGAGTACGGTCACTCACCCGTGAGGTCAGGGAGCACCCCGAGAGCACGCTGCTGCTCGGGGCGTCCGGGGCCTTCACGTTCGTGCTGTCGGCCCTGAAACTGCCTTCCGTGACCGGGAGTTGCTCGCATCCCACCGGGACCGGTCTGGGCGCCGTCCTGTTCCGGCCGCCCGTCATGGCCGTCCTGGGCACCATCACCCTGCTCTTCCAGGCGCTGCTGCTCGCGCACGGCGGTCTGACCACGCTGGGCGCCAACGTCTTCTCGATGGCGATCGCCGGCCCCTGGGCCGGCTACGGCACCTACCGCCTGCTGCGCCGGTACGGGGCGCCGCTGATGGTCACGGTGTTCTTCGCGGCGTTCGTCGCCGACCTGTCCACGTACTGCGTCACCAGCGTGCAGCTGGCGCTGGCCTTCCCCGACCCGAGCAGCGGCTTCCTGGGCGCGCTCGGCAAGTTCGGGTCCATCTTCGCCGTCACGCAGATCCCGCTCGCGGTGAGCGAGGGCCTGCTCACGGTGGTCGTGATGCGGCTGCTGGTGCAGTCCAGCAAGGGCGAGCTGACCCGGCTGGGCGTGCTGCCGGCGGCCGCCGGCGCCCGCGAGGAGGCGGTCGTCCGATGAAGCGCAGCACGAGGATCAACGCGCTGCTGCTGCTCGCCGTGGCCGCGCTGGCGGTGCTGCCGCTGGTGCTCGGCCTCGGCGACCACAAGGAGGAGCCGTTCGCCGGGGCCGACGCCGAGGCGGAGACGGCGATCACGGAGATCGAGCCGGACTACGAGCCGTGGTTCTCGCCGCTGTACGAGCCGCCGTCCGGGGAGATCGAGTCCGCGCTGTTCGCCCTCCAGGCGGCGCTCGGCGCGGGCGTGCTGGCCTACTACTTCGGGCTGCGCCGGGGCCGGCGGCAGGGCGAGGAGCGGGCGGCCCGCGCCGCCCGGCAGGACCCGCGCGTACCCGAAGGGGACTGAGTGCTGCCGATCGACGCGGCGGCGCACAGCAGCCGGTGGCGTCACCGGCACCCGGTGGACAAGGCCGTGCTCGGGCTGGGACTGACCGTGCTGGCGATCTCGCTGCCGCCCTGGCCGGGCGCGGCGCTGGTGCTGCTCGCGGCGCTGGCGGTGCTGCTCGGCCCGGCCGGTGTGCCCCGGCGGCGGCTGTGGCGGGCGTACCGGGTGCCGTTGGGCTTCTGTGTGACCGGCGCGCTGCCGCTGCTGGTGCGGGTCGGGGGCCCGGGCGGCTTCGTGGGCGTGGCGGACGGCGGTGCGGTGCGTGCCGGGGAGCTGCTGCTGCGCACGTCGGCGGCGTCGCTCGGGGTGCTGCTGTTCGCGTTCACCACGCCCATGTCCGACCTGCTGCCCCGGCTGGTGCGGGCCGGGGTGCCGGCGCCCGTGGTGGACGTGGCGCTGGTGACGTACCGCATGAGTTTCCTGCTGCTCGACTCCGTGCGCCGGATCCGCGAGGCGCAGGCGGCGCGGCTCGGGCACACCACCCGGGCCGCGGCCTGGCGTTCGCTCGGCGGGCTGGGCGCCACCGCGTTCGTGCGGGCCTTCGACCGGGCGACGCGGCTGCAGGCCGGACTCGCCGGGCGCGGCTACGACGGCACGCTGCGCGTCCTGGTGCCCGAGGCCCGGGTCTCGGTGCCCTTCACGGCGGCGAGCGTCGTGCTGCTGGCGGCGCTGACCGCCCTCACCTTCGTCCTGGAAAGGCCCCTGTCGTGAACGAGTCCGCCGAACCGGCCCTGGTCGCCCTGCGGGGCGCGTCCTTCGGCTACGAGGAGGGGCCGCTGGTGCTGGACGGCATGGACTTCGCGGTGCGCGAGGGGCGCGCGCTGGCGCTGCTGGGCCGCAACGGCAGCGGCAAGACGACGCTGATGCGGCTGCTCAGCGGCGGACTGCGGCCGGACGCCGGGCAGTTGACGGTGGACGGACGGCCGGTGACGTACGACCGGGCGGGGCTGACGCGGCTGCGGACCACCGTGCAGCTGGTGGTGCAGGATCCGGACGACCAGTTGTTCGCCGCGTCGGTCGCCCAGGACGTGTCGTTCGGGCCGCTGAACCTCGGGCTGCCCGACCCCGAGGTCCGGGTCCGGGTCGAGGAGGCGCTCGCGGCGCTGGACATCACCGCGCTCGCCGACCGGCCCACGCATCTGCTGTCGTACGGGCAGCGCAAGCGGACGGCGATCGCCGGTGCGGTCGCGATGCGGCCCCGGGTGCTGATCCTCGACGAGCCGACCGCCGGGCTCGATCCGGACGGGCAGGAGCGGCTGCTGGAGACCCTCAGCCGGCTGCGGGCGGCCGGCACCACGGTGGTGATGGCCACGCACGACGTGGACCTCGCCCTGCGCTGGTCCGACGACGCGGCCCTGCTCACACCGTCCGGGGTGCACACCGGCCCCACGGCGCCGACGCTGGCCCGCAGCGACCTGCTGGGTCTGGCGGGGCTGCGGCTGCCGTGGGGCGTGGCGGCTGCGCGACTGCTGTGCGCCCGAGGGCTGTTGGCCGACCCGGCGGCAGGGCCGCGCACGGCGGAGGAGCTGGCGGCCCTGGCCGACTGACCGGGGCTCAGCCCGCCGAGTGGCTGTGCCCCGTCTCCCGGGCCTTCGCCGTCTCGTCCTCGGCCCGCTGCGCAGCGGCGGCCCGGCGGCCGGGCAGCACCGCGAGGACGATCACCGTGCCGGCGGCCATGATGATGCCGCCGATCAGGCTGGTGGTGGCGACGCCGTGGGCGAAGGCCTCGTGGACGGCGTCGGCCAGGGCCTGGGCCTGCTGCGGTCCGGCCGACGGCGTCTTCGCGATCTGCTCGGCGACCGCGAGCCCGCCGCCGACGGAGTCCTGCGCGGTGTCCAGCGCGGCGGCCGGGAGCCGGCCCCCGGCCAGGTCGGCCAGTTCGTCGCGGTAGGCGGTGCCGAGCAGGGAGCCGAGGACGGCGATGCCGAGCGAGCCGCCGAGTTCGAGTGCGGTGTCGTTGGCGCCGCCGCCGACACCGAGTTCGCTCTCCGGGAAGGAGCCCATGATGGTGTCGGTGGCCGGGGAGACGCTGAGGCCGATCGCTAGGCCGAGGAGCAGCATCGGGGCCAGGAAGCCGGAGTACGTCGAGGTCCTGTCGATGAGGACGAGCAGGAAGACGCCGGCGGTGCCGATCACCATGCCGGACCCGATCATGGCCTTGACGCCCAGCTTCGGGGTCAGCCGCCCCGTCACGGCGGCGCCGACGAACACGGCACCGGCCAGCGGCAGCAGCCGTACGCCGGTCTCCAGGGCGCCGTAGCCGAGGACGAACTGCAGGAACTGCGTGGAGTAGTAGATGGCGCCGTAGGTGCCGAAGAAGAAGAACAGCACGGCCAGCATGGAGCCGCTGAACGGCCGCTGGAGGAACCGGCGCACGTCCAGCATGGGGTGCGGGTGGCGCAGCTCCCAGGCGACGAACGCCACGAGGCCGACGACGGCGACGACCGCCGCGGTGACCGGACCGGCGCCCCAGCCGAAGTGCGGGCCCTCGATGGTCGCGTAGACCAGGCTGCCGACGGAGACGATGGAGAGCAGGCCGCCCACGTAGTCGATGCGGCCCATGCCGGCCGCGCGGGACGGCGGCACGAGGAGCAGCGCGCCGACGACGGCGAGGACCGCGACGGGGACGTTGACCAGGAAGGTCGACCCCCAGGCGTGGTCGCCGAGCAGCCAGCCGGCGACCAGCGGGCCGACGGCGATGGCGAGGCCGGACGTGGCGGTCCAGGCCGTGATGGCGCGGGCCCGCTCGCCCCTCGGGAAGATCGCGACGAGCAGGGACAGCGTGGCCGGCATGACGACGGCGGCGCCGACGCCCATGACCGCCCGGGCGGCGATGACCAGCCCCGTCTCGTGGACCAGGCTGCCCATCACCGAGCCGCCCGCGAAGACCACGAGACCGGTGACCAGGGCGCCGCGGCGGCTGTACTTGTCGCCGATGGCACCGAGCACGAGCATCAGCGCGGCGTAGGGGACGGTGTAGCCGTCGATGACCCACTGGAGGTCGCTGCTGCTCAGGCCGAGGTCGGTGGTCATCGCCGGGGCGGCCACGATCAGGGACGTGTTGGCCATGACGACGATCAGCAGGCTGAGGCACAGCACGATCAGGGCCCACCAGCGCCGTTGATACGGCCCGGTCATCTTCTCGACGGGTGTGGTGGCCAGTAGGGGCATGGAGGCTCCCGGGTACGAGGGCGAGTTAATTGCCCATCGGTGTGCAGACTGGTTTCAGGTTAGATTCTTGCCCATCGATGTGCAAACAGTCCTGGGAGTACCCGCCGATGATCACCACCCGCAGCCGGATCCTGCGCGCCGCCGAGCGCGAACTGGGCCGGGACCCCGACCGCACCCTCGCCGCGATCGCCGACGCGGCCGGGGTGGCCCGCCGCACCCTGTACGGGCACTTCGCCGGGCGGGCCGCGCTGATCGAGGGGCTGGTCGGGGAGGCCGCGGAGGCGGTACGGCAGGCGCTCGCCGGCCCCGGCGCCCCGGTGGGCGACACGGCACGGGACGACCCGGCGACCGCGCTGGCCCGCTTCGTGTACGCCCTGTGGCCGGTCGGCGACCGCTACGGCACGCTGATCGCCCTCGCCCGCCGGGACCTGGGGCCCGACCGGACGAGCGAGCGGGTGGGGCTGCTGCTGGCCCCGGCCCGGGACACGCTGGCCGCGATCATCGCCCGCGGCCGGCGGGAGGGCGCCTTCCGGACCGGGCTGCCGGACGGGGTGCTCGGCGCGGCCGTCGAGGCGCATCTGCTGGCCCTCCTCGACTGCGTACGCCGCGGCACGTGGACCGACGACGGCACCGGTGCGGCCACGGCCGCGCTGATCACGGCGGGCGTCCCCGCGGACACGGCGGCGCGGACGGCCCACCGGGCGCGGGTCGGGCCGTAGGGGCTGTCTGACGATTCCCGTCTGCCGCGCGACGCCACGCACGCTCCCCCGGAGGGGGCACCCCCACTCGCCGCACCGGGCCCTGACCCGAGTACATCCAGTACGCGGATCTCGGGCCGGCACGCCGAGAGCACGCACCTGACGCCGCGCGGCCGCCCTTCGGGCGACGACGGGAATCGTCAGACAGCCCCTAAGGACGCGCGGGGCGGGGTCAGTCGGTCGTCGGCGGGGGTGCGGGGAGGGTGGGCGCCACCGAGTCGACGACGGTGCGGGCGCGGTCCTGGGGGACGCCGGCCGCGACGAGGGTGGCGACGGCGGCCCGCGTGCCGTCGTCCTCCAGCGCGCCGGTGTTGACCTGCTCCAGCAGGGCGACCGTCATCGCCTCCAGACCGGCGCTCAGCACGTCGGGCGGCAGATGGGCGGGGAAGGTGCCGTCGCGCTGGCCGCGCTCCAGGATGGCGGTGACCTCGGCACGGGCCGGCGAGAGGATCTCGGCCACGCGCTCCGCGCCCAGGTCGTGCCGGGCCAGCGCGAGCAGCATCCGGTAGCGGTCGCCGACGGGCCACATCAGCAGCAGGAAGTACGCGAGCGCGCGCTCGGCCGGCACCTCGGGCCCGGCCCCCTCCCCGGCCGACTCCATCGTGCTCCGCAGCACCTCCGAGGCCTCCTCGGCGAGGGCCTCCAGCAGCGCCGCGCGGCCCGGGAAGTGCCCGAAGAGGGTGCGCCGTACGACACCGGCGGCGCGCGCCAGTTCCTCCAGCGTGGTGTCCGGGTTCCGGCCGAGCTCCCGGCGGGCCGTGGCCAGGATGCGCGCCCGGTTGGAGCGCGCGTTGCGTCGCTGCGGCTCGCGGGCCACGGGCTTGGACACGGGAGAACCTCGGCGGATCAACGGGACGGCGGAGCGTCCATTCTGGCACGGAGGCCTCCCCCGGCCCGGCCGACGCCTCAGTCCCGCAGGCACCACTCGACGAACCGGGTGATGCTGGCGTCCACCCGGGCGTCCTCGTCCGCCACCGCCGCCGTGCAGAAGTAGCGGACCTCCTGGAAGTCCAGCTCCATCGCCTGGACGAGGCTGCGCAGACCGAGACCCTCGCACAGCCAGGCACGGGCGCCGTCGCTGTCGTCGAGGCGGTCGGGCACCAGGCCGTGTCCGGCCAGCAGGTCGGTCTTGCTGATGGCCACGGCCAGCCGCGAACGCTTCAGCGGGGCGCCCATCGCGGCCACCGCCTGGACCGACCGGCCGAAGACCTCCTCCGGGTCGACCGTCGAGGCGAGGGTGCGGTCCAGCAGCGGACCCGGCGCCGGTTCCAGCGAGGTCCAGAACGCCTTCACCGACATCGGGTCGAGGACGAACAGGAAGGTGCGCGCGGCCCGGGCGTAGCGCAGCGCGTCCGTCTCGTCGCGGTCGACGAACCGTTCGCCGGCCGTGTCGAAGAGATGCACCAGCCGTTCGGAGCGTCCGGAGCCGAGGACGAAGGAGTGCGCCCGCGGCAGCGCCTTCTGGGTGGCCCGGGTGTGGCCCTGCATCCGCAGGACCTCGCGCAGCACCTGGTAGTTGGCGTCCGAGTCGGCGTCGGCGAGCGTGAGCGCCGGTCCGCCGTCGGCCGCCGCGTTCTCCAGCGAGAGGAGCATTGCCGCCATCAACTGCGTCTTGCCCGCGGCCTGTCCGCCGATCAGCGGCAGCACCACCTCGGGCATGTGCCCGGCGTCCGCGTTCATCGGCTTCTCGCAGTGCGGGTGCACGCAGTACGCCTGGAGCCGGGCGTCCCTGCTCATCAGCATCAGCAGGGTCGGCATGCGCTGTCCGCACTCGCAGCGGCGCCGGAAGACGCCGTACGTGCCCGGGCGGATGTCCGCGTGCCGGCGCCGGCAGCTCGCGCGGGGGCAGTCGTACGCCGGGTAGGGGACGCGTTCGAAGCAGTGCGGGCAGAGCATGCCGGTGCGCAGCCGCTTCACCCACAGCACCGCCCGGTCGGCCGCCCGCAGGGTCCCGGCGACCGCCCGGGCGCCGCCCGTCAGGAGGACGAGCACGAGTGCGTGCAGGGCGAGCAGCAGGGCGAGCGGCGGCAGCGCGAGGACCGCGCCCAGACACAGGCCCAGGTAGAGCGTCACTCCGTACGGCACCGTGAACGCGCGGTGCCGTACCGGGGCCGTGAACTGCCGTGTGGTGACGGCCCGGAAGGAGTCGCCGGTCGTCCGCACGTACGACCGCCGCTCCAGTGTGAGGAGTTGGCGCAGGTCCCGGTAGCCCGGGCCGAAGAAGTAGTTGCGGTACGCCTTCACCGCCTCGTCCTGCGGGCGGTAGGGCGGCATCGTGCGGAACTCGGGGGTGCGCCGGTACAGGACGCCGGTCAGCAGGCGGATGTGACCCCACAGGAGTTCCATGGTCAGCGCGAGTCCCCGCAGCAGCACGATGGCCGGGACGACGACCAGGTAGGCGGTGAGCGCGGCGAGGTAGAGCACGGGTATGAGGACCCAGGCGACGATCTCGGCCACCGGACGTCACCGTCCCTTCTTGTCGCGCCGGGAACCGTCACCGCGGGAACCGTCGCCGGGGGACGTGCCCCTGCCGCGGCGGAACGGGCGTCGCACCTTCCCGGCCAGCCGCTGCGCGCCGCTGCGGCGGGCCTCGGCGCACTCCCGGTAGTAGTCGGCGAGTTGCGGGTGATGGGGGCGGACCAGGTGCTCCAGCCGCCCGACGTCGTCCGTCGGCCAGTACCTGCCGGTGTGCCCCCGGACGGTGTGGATGAGGTCCTGCTGGGCCTGGGAGAGCCGCCCGTCGGCCGTGGGCAGCGCGGCCACGGCGGCGACATGGCCGAGCAGGACGTCGCCGGGCCGTCCGGCGCCCGTGGCCGTCCGGCGTACGGCCTCCAGGTACTCCTCCGCGAGGGAGTGGCCGAACTCCGGGAGCTCCTCGCGGAGCCGGCGGACGTCGACGGGCAGGGCCAGCATGGCCGGCACCAGGCGGTGGCGCTTCAGCGCCTGCACCGCGGTCCAGGTGGCCGTGCCCGACACCGCGAACGCGCGGGCGAGTCCGACGGCCTCGCGTTCCGTGCGCAGCGCCCGGTCCAGCTCCAGGACGATTCGCACGCGTTCCCGTGCGGCCGGCGGCAGCCAGGCCATGCGGCCGGGCGAGGAGAGCGCCTCGCACAGCTCCAGGCAGGCCGCGAGCCCCTCCTCGTCGTCGATCCGCCGGCCGACCGCGCGGTCGAGCCACTCACCGACCGCCTCGTCCACCCGCCCAACGCCGTCCAGCCCGCGGACGATCCGCAGGGCCTCCTCGTGGGTCCAGGACCGTGAGGGGCGCCACAGGCCGCGCAGCAGTTCCGCGTCGGGCGAGGTCCGGCCGCGCACCTCGAGGATCGCGAACATGATCTCCACGGTGCGGGACGGTTCCCGTTCGGCCCGGGCCCGCCAGTGGTACTCCAGGAGCAGCGGGCGGTCCCGCAGGTCCCGCTCGCCGAGCAGTTCGGCGGGGAACTGCGCGAAGAGCTGCTCCTGTCCGTCCCGCGCCTCCAGGGCCTCCTGCACGGCCTCCGCGAGGGCCTCGCGCATCAGGGACATGCCGCCGACGAGTTCGACCACGTCCCGGCGCAGGCCGGGCCCGGGGGTGGCGGAGCCGAGCAGGGTGCGGGCGAGGGCGAGCGTCTCGCGCTCGACGAGGCCCGGTGCCGGGGCGAGGCGGGCGCCGAGCGCCCACAGCAGCAGCCGCACCCGCTGCCGGGCCGTGGTCGCCTCGTCGCCCAGCAGCCGTTCCCACAGGGCGGTGGCCCGTGCGCGTTCCGCCCGGTCGGTGATCGGCACCGGCGCGGCGGCGTCCTCCGCTCCGGTCATGTAGGCCCGCATCCGGGACTCGTGCAGCTTCCCCTCGATCTCCTGGTGGACGGCCGTGTCGCCGCCGGCCTTCGCGGCGTCGCTGAGCGCCGCGAGCTGCGCGTCGTCCAGGTTCCGGTGCTTGCGGTGCAGGTCGGCGGCGACGGCTGCCCGGCGCGGCCCCAGGTGGCCGGCGCCGGCCAGCCAGCCGATCACCGCACGGACGTCGGCGGCGGTGAGCGCGATGCCGCCCGAGGCCGCCGCCGCGGCGACCGGGGCGTGCCAGTCGGCCGGGGTCTCCTCGCCGCCGTGGGTGTAGTCCGCCGTCCAGGACCAGACGGGCCGGACGGAACCGACGCCGATCCGGGTCAGCAGCGGCACCAGGCCGGGGAGGTCCACCCGCGGGAAGCGGCCCCGGGAGAAGTCGAAGACGGTGTAGGCGGCCTCGTCGTCCGTCCCGAAGTCGAGCTGTGCCTCGGGCACCGTGCCGATCAGGTGCAGCCGGCTGCGGGCGGGGCGGAAGACGTAGGTGGCGAACGAGAGACGGCGGGCGAGCGGCGGCGGCAGCAGGTAGGACACGGCGGCGAACCAGTGCGCGATCCGGTCGGTCGATTCGTCGACGACGACCACCGAGCCGTGGTCGGTGAGCGCGGCGAACACGGCGGCCAGCAGCTCCGGCAGCCGCTCCGCGTGCGGGTGGGACCGGACGAAGTCGTGGACGGCGCGGGCGCCGAGCGGGCCGCGCGGGGGCGCCGCGAGCGCCGGGATCTCGGTGTCCGGGGACGGCGAACGGGTCCATGCCGGCGAGTCCCACAGCTCGATCCCGAGCAGCCCGCCGGCGGCCGCGGGGAAGTCGTCGCTGTGCAGGGCGTGGGCGAAGTAGTTGCCGAAGCGGCGGGCCGAGTCCCGGCCCACGTAGCGCACGCACAGCGCGGTGGCGGCGCGGCCCTGCCGGTCGTGGGGCCGGTAGCAGAGGTTGACCGGGCAGCGCGCGAGCAGCTCCGGGGTGTCCGACTCCACCATGGAGCGCGGCGGTTCGTATCCGGCGAGGGCCTCCACGGCGTGCCGGGTCTCGGCGCTGACGCCGGGGCTGACGGCGTTGAACTGGAACCCGGAGAAGCCGCTGAGACCGTGCTCGCAGGAGGTGTAGTAGAGCTGCTGGAAGCGGGCCCGGGGGCCGGGTGGCCGCCCGGTCGCGGCCCCGCCGGTCATCCGCGTCCCGCCTTCGGCACCGAACCGAACTCGGAGAGCAGCCACAGCAGCGGGTCGGCCACCCGGTACGGCTGGATGCCGGTGGGGGCGACCCGCGCCTCGGGCGTGGGGTTGCGGCCGAGGGCGGAGACGCCGAAGTAGCGGTAGCGGGTGTAGTGGTTGTCGAGGAGCTGGTCGATCTGGACACCGTCCCAGTCCTTGAGGAGCCGGCGCACCTCCTCGTGGACGCTGAGGCTGTCGCCCACGTCGAAGCGGTCGCCCGGCGGGGCGTAGTCGCGCAGCGGGCTGGCGGTGTCCAGTTGGTGCCAGAAGGCGTCCATCTTGGAGAAGACCACCGCGATCGGCGTGCCGATCTTCTGCGCGGCCCGGCCGCCGCGCGGCGCGAGCAGCAGGCTGGTGACGCGGGAGAGGACGTTGACGGGCGCGTCGAGTCCCTCGGTCCCCGGCAGCGGTGTGCCCGGCAGGGCGCCGGCCCGGGCGTCGGACATCTGGAGCGGGTCGAGGAGCAGGATGATGCCGTCGGCGCCGGTGAGGTAGCGGGTGTTGAGCTCCACACTCTCCCTGGAGCTGAAGTCCTCCCCGGCGGTGTCGAAGAAGGACAGGACGGTGTGCTGGGGGCGTTCGCCGAGGAAGGTGCGCCGGCCCAGGCTGAAGCGGAAGACCAGCGGGTCCACCCGGTTGAGGTTGGTGGAGGCCGTCTGGGTGCCGGGGAACATCTGGTTGTCGCGGTAGAGGCGGTCCTCGTAGTCGGAGCTGTAGCGGCGCATCGTCGCGTCGTCCAGGCCCATCAGGGCGGCGCCGAACGCCTCGCCCACCCTGTTGCGCATCTCGTGCAGCAGCACCGTCATGTAGACGGTCTTGCCGGACGCCTTGGCGCCGACCATGGCGATCAGGCGGTTGTCCACCCGGCCGAACTGGACGGGGAGTTCGGAGTGGCAGACCGGGCAGATCCGATACGTGGTCTCGCCTTCGCAGTCGGGGCACAGGGCCGTGGGCTTGCGGCCGTCGGCGGCGAAGTCCGGTCCGAGATCGTGGCTCGGGCGTGGGCCCCGGCGCTCGTCGAGCACCTGGTCGCGGCGGCGTGAGCACTGCTTCCCGGTGCGGCTGAGGCGGCTGTTGCAGCGGAAGCGGATCTCGCGGGGCGCGAAGCTCTCGTAGCAGTAGGGGCAGGTGAGTCGTCTGGCCATCACGTCACTCGCAGTCGGTGCAGCGCCGTCGGGCGGATGTCGACGGGCGTGTCGGTGGCGGCGTTCGCGTCCGCCGGGAAGCAGACCAGCCAGGAGGGGCCCCGGGTGGCGGGCAGCGGGAACTCCACGGTCAGCGGGGTTCCGGCGGGCAGTCGTTGTGCGGGCACCTCGTGCAGCACGGTGCCCTCGGCGGTACTGGTGGGGCGGAAGCGGCCGAGGCTGTGGACGATGCGCAGCGCCGGCAGGTCGCAGCCGGTCGGGGAGGTGAAGGCGACGGAGGCGATCCGGCCCTTGAGGCGCCGGCGCACACTCGGCTCGTACTCCACGACGGGTGCCTCGGCGGGGACGAGGAGGGAGGAGGCGCCCTCGCAGTCGGTGCCGGGGGCGGCGGCCAGGGCCTCGACGGTGAGGGTGACCGCGCCCCGGCCGACGGCCAGGTCGAGGCCGCCGTCGTGCTCGTAGACCCGGCGCCGGCAGAGCAGCTCTCCCTCCCTCGGGACGCCGCCGCTCGGACCGGCGCCGCCGGAGCCCGTCTCGCGGCGCCAGCGGACGCGGGCGCTGAGGGCGCCGTCGGGCCAGGCCCACAGGACGAGGAGGTGGTCGCCGCGCCGCAGGGCCTGGAGCTGTCCGACGGGGACGGCGAGGTGGTCCCGGGGGTCCGTGGAGGGATCGGCGGGGTCCTGCGCGGTGGTGCCGGGTGCGGGGCCGGGGGCGGCCGGGCCGGACGGGCTGCCGGCGGGGTCGGCGGCGCGGGTCGTGTGCGGGGCCGGCGGCGGCTCGGGGGCCGGCGGCGGTGGCTCCGCTGCCCGGCGGGGGCCCGGGACGGTGACGGTGGGTTCGGCCGCGGGCTCGGCGTCCGGGGCCTGCGGGCGGGAAGGCTCGTCGAGCGGGGGCCCGTGGGGCGGGGACGGGCGCGGCGGCGACGGCGCGTCCGTCGGCCGGGGGCCGTCCGTGGCGGTCCGCGGGGCGCCGGCGGCGGTCGTGGGCGTGGCGCGGTGCGTCGCCGGTTCGGGGTCCTCGGGCAGCGGGCGCCGGGGGCGCGGCTCCGGGTCCGGGTCCCGTACGGGCGGGTCGGAACGGTCCGCAGCCTGGTCGGGCACGAAGTACCGGTCGTCGGTCCGGGCCGGTGACGGCGCGGGGCCGTCGACGATGCGCAGGACGGGGAAATCGCGCAGGGCCAGCAGGCCCCGTACGACGGCGAGTTCGGGCAGATGGCTGCGGACCGTCAGGCCCTGGGCGGCCGGCAGGTCCTCGATCTCGGCGCGCCGGCCGGGCGTCGCGCACAGGCCGCCCGCCAGCAGGACGGTGTCCACCGCCGGGCCGGCCGCGGTCAGTTGCTCCGCGACGGCTTCCAGCGTCCGCTGCCGCAGGGGTGCCACCGCCCGTTCGAAGCCGGCCCGGTCCAGGGTCAGCCGGTGCCGGACGCCGGACGCGTCCTCGACGGTCTCCTCGGCCTCGTCCGAGGTGCCGAGCGCGCGCCGCAGCCGCTCCGCCGCCCGCAGCGGGTCCACCCCGTCCGGCAGCCGCCCGGCGAGCGCGTCGGCGAGGGCCGCGTCCCAGTCGTCGCCGCCGAGCCGGTGGCCGCTGGTCCGTACGAGGCGCACCGTGAGGTCGGGCGTGACGGCGAGGACGGTCAGCTCCAGCGTGGTGGCCCCCTGGTCGCAGACCAGCACCGTGCGGTCCACGCCCTCGTCGACCGCCCCGTAGTGCAGGGCCACCGCCACCGGGTCCGGCACGACCCGGGCGACGTCCAGCCCGGCGCTCTCGGCCGCGCGCCGCAGCTCGTCCTCCCGGCCGCCGGACGCCGGTATGCCGAGGACCGCCTGCGGGTCGGGTTCCGCCGCGGCGGCGGCCGTACCGGCCGGGGCCGGCCCGAACAGCAGGGGCAGCGCCCGCCGCGGCTCCAGGACGCCGTCCGCGCCGTCGAGCGCGGTGGCGGTCACCGTCGGCGCACCGTCGGGGCCGATCCGCCCGACGCGTCCGAAACGGTGCCCGAGGTCGATGCCGATCATGTTCCCTCGCTCTCCTCCCACGCCCGGGGCGCGGTCCCGCCGGCCGTGACGTCCGCCGTGACTCGGGCGGTGCCGTCGGCGGCGATCCCGGCCCGGATCCTGCTGCCGGGGTCCGGCCGGTGCTCCAGCAGGTGGCGCACGACGGCCGCCCGCACCTGTTCCAGTTCGTTGCGGATCTGCCGTCCTCCGTACGCCTGGTGCTCGGGGTCCGACATCCGCTCGGTGATCCACGGGTGCAGGGTGTCCGTGTCGGGGACCAGTTCGACGCGGTGCCGTTCGCGCACCGACTCGGTGAGCTGGGCGAGGAGCCGGTCGGCGATGCGGACGATGTGCTCGCGGCGCAGCATGTCGAAGACGACCACGCCGGGCTTGAGCCGCCCGTAGATCTCGGGCCTGCCGATCTGCCGGAACTTCTCCTCCACCGCCCGGGTGAAGTGCGCCTCCAGCTCGGCGTACGTGAGGTCGGCGTCGCGCTCGCTCAGCAGGTCCTGCACCGCCTCCGCCCCCGTGTTGGAGGTGAAGATGATCAGGCACTGGGAGAAGTACGCGGTCTGGCCGCGTCCGTCGGTGAGCCGGCCGTCCTCCAGGATCTGCAGGAACTTGTCCAGGACCTTGGGGTGGGCCTTCTCGATCTCGTCGAAGAGCAGCACGCTGAACGGCCGTTCCTGCACCCTGCGGGTCAGCTCGCCGCCCTGCTCGTGCCCGATGTAGCCCGGCGGTGCACCGGCGAGGCGTTCGGCGGCGTGCTCCTGCTGGTACTCGCTCATGTCGAACCGGGCGTACGCGCTCTGGTCGCCGAACATCAGCTCGGCGACCGACTTGGCCAGTTCGGTCTTGCCGACGCCGGTGGGCCCGACGAAGAAGAACGCGCCCCGGGGCCGCGCGTTGCCGGAGTTGCCGAAGTCGACGCCGACGAAGGCCGACTGGAGGGCCGACGCGACGGCGTTCACGGCCGTGTCCTGGCCGACGACCCGGGCTCCGAGGACCCCCGCGGCGCCGGCGACGGTGTCGCGGTCGAGCTGGGTCCACGGGTCGACGCTCACGTTGAGCCGGTGGAGCTCCAGGAGCTTGTCGGGCTTGCGCAGGGGCGCGTTGCGCAGCCACGAGGTCCGGGCGAGGGACTCGATGTCCCAGCCCGCCATGCCGTCGGTGGCGCCGACGAGGCCTTCGAGGTCGGCGCGCGAGGCGTCCTGCGCGCCGTTGAAGTGCCGGTGCAGCCAGGTCAGCCAGAGCCGGCGTTCGCTGGGGTCGGGCGGGCCGATGTGCAGGGCGGCGATCCGGGGGTCCTCCAGGTGGAACCAGCCGGGCAGGCGTCCGATGTCGCCCACCGCGCACAGGACGGCGTTGCGGGCGTGCGGGGCGGGTCCCGCGGCGGCGTGCGGGGTCACGGCGTCCGTCATCGCGGCGCGCAGCCGCAGATGACCGAGGTGCGAGTCGGGCTGTCCCGGGGGGAGCTGGTGGTCGACGTCCTCGAAGACGAAGGCCGTGGCCGCGTCGGGCGAGGCGGCCAGGCGGTGCACGGTGGCGACGACGTCGTCGAAGGTCCGGGGCCGCCCCGGCGTACGCGGGGACAGCAGCCGGTCCCGGCCGCGCTGCCGCTCGTCGCCGCGCCGGGTACGCGCGGCGGGGGCGTCGCCGTCGCGGGAGGCGCGGTCGTCGCGGGCACTCTCGCCCGGGCTCTCGCTCTCACCGCGGTTCTCCCAGGGGCGTGCCGCCCGGCCGTCCGACGGGGCGCCGGACGTGCCGCCCCGGGCCCCGGGGCCGGGGCGGGTGCCCTGGGGGTCGTTCGACGGGAGTCCCGCCACCAGGCGGTCGAAGCGTTCGGCGTGCCCCGGGACCGGGAAGGTGAGCCCGGCGACCGGGTCCCACCAGCCGACGACCTCCGCGCCGCGCAGCTCCAGCACTCCGGCGACCACCTCGCGGAAGGAGGCGGGCCGGTCCTCGAACCACCAGCGGTCCCGGATCTGCCCGTTCAGGATCACCTGGCGCCCGCGCCGCAGCTCCCAGCCGAGGGAGACCGCCCACAGCGGCATCATCCCGTCCGCGGCGGCCGGTTCCCCGTCCCGGCCGGCACCGTCCCGGTGCGCGGCACGCTCGGCGGGCGGCGGGCCGCCGACGCCGTTCGCCCGTTTCTCCCACCCGACCGTGCTCACCGGCTCCACGTCCATTCCTCCGCGCCGGGCAGCTGCCGGGCCTGCCGCGAGGGCGGCTTGCCCTGCCAGGTGAGTTCGCCGGGGACGAAGCCGTCCTGGCCGCCGACCGCCTCGTGCACCCGCTCCAGGAGGTCCTCCGTGCGGTCGCACACCGCGCCCTCGGGCGCCGGCTCCAGAGCCACGTCCGGCTCGCCGTCCACGTGGTAGACGAGCACGGGTGTGCCGCCGGTGTCCGTGGCGATCGTGGTCTCGTAGCTCGCACCGCTGGGCCGTTCGAAGCGCAGGACGAGGCGCTCGCCCTGGTCCTCGCCGCCGAGGAAGGCGAAGCCCTCGCCGAGCATGGCGTCCTGGAGCGCCTGCCCGAGGTCCATCCGCCGGGTGTGCGCGAGCTGGAGCTCGTCGAGCCGCGCCTCGGCCTCGGGGAGCAGTTCCTCCAGTGCGCCGACCGCCGCGAGGGCCTCGGTCGCCTGCCCCGCCGCGAGGGGCCCGGTGACGGCGCGCAGTGCTTCCTCGATCCGCCCGGCGAGGTCCGGGTCGGCGAGTTCGCGGGCGTCCTCGGCCGCGTCCTCGGCGGCTCGGCCCACGACGTCGAGCCGGTCGGCGGCCTCGGCGAGGGCGGCCGCCAGGCGCTCGCGTTCCGCCTCCGCCGCCGCCTCGTCCGCGGCGGCCTGCGCGGCGGCGCGTTCCTCGGCCTGCCGCCGTGCCTCCCGCACCTGCCGTTCGCGCTGCCGTTCCGCCTCGACGTGTCCCGCGGCGGTCGCGGCGTGCCGGGCCAGCGCGTGCTCCATCGTGCCGAGCAGCGCCTCGAAGCGGGTCCGGCCGTCCGGGCCGGCCGAGGCGCGCAGCCGGTCGAGCAGTTCCAGGCACCGCCGGCGGCCCTCCGCGTCGTGTTCCGCGGCGTCCGGGCCGATCTCGGCCAGCCTGCGTTCGAAGCCGGCCAGCACGGCGCCGGGGTCGGTGCCCGGGCCGGCGTCGTCCGCCCGCCGGTCCAGCAGGACGATGCGGCCGCGCAGTTCCTCGATCGCCCCGCCGAGCTGTCCGGCGTGGCCGATCCTGCCGCGCAGCGTCCGCAACTGCTGTTCCAGGGCGTCCAGTTCGTTGGGCGGGGCGCCGCTGCCGGACGTGCGGACGCGGACGAGGAGGTCCTGCACCTCGTCGAGGCGGCGGGCATCGGCGCCCGCCTGCTCCTGGCCGAGCCGGGAGGCGTGGGCCTGCTGTTCGGCGGCGCGCCGGGCCGCGAGTTCGTGGCGCCGGCGCTCGGCCTCGGCGCGTGCCCGTTCCCGGCGCGCGGCGGCCTCCCGGGCGCGCCTGGCGGCGAGTTCGGCGCGCTCCTCGGCGCGCTGGGCCTCGCGGCGGCGGCGTGCGGCCTGCTGTTCGCGGCGCCGCTGCTCCTCGCGCCGCCGGTAGGCGGGAGCGACCGTGACGGTGCTGTACTTCGGTGATCCGCTCATGCTTCCCTCCGTGCCTGGGTGTGCAGCACGAAGCCCCGCGCCGCGAGTTGTTCCTCGAGTCCCTCCCGGAATCCGGGGGTCGGTGGCACCCCGGCCCAGGAGAGCGATCCGTCGGCCTCCAGCGAGAGTTCGATGCCCGCGCCGGTGTCGGGCTCGTCGGTCAGGTGGGCGTAGCGGCCGGTGAGGGCGACGATGCGCTGGTTGGCCGAGCCGCGCCAGCGCAGGGCGGCGTGGCGGGCTGCGACGTAGGGGCCGTCGACGAGGAGGTCGAGGCGCCGCAGCAGGACCCGCCGTCCGGGGTCGCGGCGCAGGGTCTCGTGCCGGAATCCCGAGTACGCCATCGCGCTGAAGCCCGGCCTGCGCGCGCGTACCGCGTCGAGCAGTGCCGCGAGGGGGGCCGCCTGGCTGAAGGGCTCCCCGCCGGAGAGGGTGACGCCCTCGACGTCGGGCAGGGCGCAGAGCCAGTCGGCGAGTTCGTCCACGGTGTGGGCGGTGCCGCCCTCGAAGGGCAGGGTCTCGGCCGCCACGCAGCCGTGGCAGCGCAGGGGGCAGCCCTGCACCCAGATCACGGCGCGCTTTCCCGGGCCGAGGACGGTGCAGTGGTCGAGCCTGCGGGCCACGGAGAGCAGGGGCGTCTCGGTCATACCGTGTTCGTCTCCTCGTCCTTCGTCTCCTCGTCCGGGCGCCGGCTTCTCCCACCGGCCCGTTCGGCCAGGTCGCACCACGGGCACCAGGGCCGCTCCACGGTGTGCACGTGCCGGGGGTCCGTCCGGCATGCCCGCAGCCGCCCGGGAGCCGACTCGGCGGCCAGTGCCTCGGCCCAGGCCGGCGCGGTGGGACGTACGCCGCCGAACGCGGCGCGCAGCAGGTCCGCGATCCGGCGGGGCAGCAGGTCGACGGGCGGCGCCGTCCGGGGCAGCAGCACCGACGTGCGGTCGAGGAGGCGGCAGCGGCCGTGCAGGACGTTGTCGTCGTAGGAGCGGTATTCCGCGCCGTCCGCGGGATATCCGGCGAAGGGGTGCAGTCCGTCCATCAGCAGCTGGTGGACCAGCACGGCGAGCACGAAGTCGTCCGAGGTCCGCTGCGGCGGGGTGCCGGCGGGTGCGCCGATGCGTTCGGGCGCCAGGTAGCCGGGGGTGCCCATCCGGCCCGGGAAGAGTTCGCCGCCGTCCGTGAACTGCCAGGAGTCCACGTCGGCCATGCCGACCGCGCCTCGGTCGTCCACCCACAGGTTGTCGGGTTTGAGGTCGCCGACCACATAGCCCTCGGCGTGCAGGTCGGCCAGGAGGCGGGCGAGGGAGAGGGCGGCGGCCAGGGCGGTCGCCCAGGTGGCCCGGGGCAGCAGGGCGCGGCGGGCGGCCGGGGTCAGCAGGTGCGGGAAGGGCCGGTGGGCGTGGCGCATGTCGGGCATCACGTAGCCGTCGACGCCCTCGGCGCCCGGGCCGCCGGTGCGCACCCCCACCATCGGCCAGGCGACCCGTACCGGCGTCGCGGAGAGCAGCCGCACCGTGCGCGGCTCGCGGCGCTGGCGGACCAGCCGGGCTATGCGGCGGCGGTAGGCGGCCGGGTCGGGCGGGTCGGGGACGAGCTTGGCCACCAGGGGTCGCGCGTCGTCGACGCCGTACACGACGCCTTCCGAGCCGCTGCCGATGCGCTCGGTGAGCCGCCATTCGCGTCCGTTGCCGGACACCACGGTGAGGGCCATCGTCACCTCCCCTCGACCAGGGCGCACAGCACGGTCAGGTCGTCGCCGGTACGGGCCGCCCCGGGTCCGCAGAGCAGGGCTCGCAGGGGTGCGGCGTCCCCGCCGTTGGCGCGGAGGGTGGCGGCGAGCCCGCGGAAGAACCGCTCCGACGGCAACGGCCCGGCCTCCGGGGGCAGTCCGCGTACGGAGGGGTGGTCGAGGGTGAGCGCGGTGCAGCCGTCCGTGGCGAGGACGACCCCGCTGAGTTCCGGCTCCCACACCACGAACGTCCGGGCGCGCAGCGCGGCGCCGGGCGAGGAGAGGAACACCGGCCCCGGTCGCCGGGGTTCGGGCGGCGGCAGGACGAGGTGACAGCGCTCGGCGGGTTCCGGCTCCGGTTCCGCGTCCGTTTCCGCGTCCGGTTCCGCGGGGGCCGGGGCCGGCCGGGTGAGCAGGGTGCCGAAGCAGTCGCCGACCGAGACGAACGCCGCCCACGGCGGCCGGACGAGGGCGGCGGCCAGGGTGGCCGCGAGGGCGCCGGCGTCAACGGGCCGGGGGTCCGGCGGGTCCGCCCGGTGCGCGGCGGGTGCCGGGGCCGTCGCCGACAGGACGGCCGTGACCGACCGCAGGTACTCGGCGACCACCCGGGCGCCGGCCGCGGCGGTCCACCGGGTCCAGGTCTCCGGCGGGTCCCCCGCCTCGGGGGCGTCCTCGGCCAGCACCCGGCAGGCCGCGTCCACGGCGATGTGGGCGCCGAGGGCGCTGCGTTCGCGTCCGCCGGCGCCGTCCGCGACGGCGAGGACCGCGCTCTCGCCCAGGTCGACCGCCTTGAAGGCGTCCTGGCACCCCTGCCCCGCCGCCAGGTGGCCGGTGCCCTGGACGACGGCCCCCGCGACGATCACTGGTATCGCTCCTCGAGCAGTTGCAGACGCCGCTGCCGTTCCGCGAGGGCGGCGACCTGACCGTGGATCTCGTCGGCGGCCTGGTCCGGGTCGCTGCGGTCCGAGCTCTGGAACATCAGCTCGAGGATCCGCTCGAAGCCCTGCTCCTCGAGCATCAGCGTGGCCTTGGGCGCCAGGACCCGGAGGAGTTCCAGGTCGGCGCCGCGCACCCCGACGGCCTGGAACACGCACTCCCCGCGCTCCTCGCCGCGCCGCACCTTCGCCGCGGTGCCTGCCAGGGCCGCGGGGGCCATCCGCCGCCCGTCGGCGTCGCTCGGCGCACCGTCGGTCAGCACCCACAGGAACGGCCGCCGCACCTGGACGCGCTGGGCCTGGAGCGCCCGGTAGCGTTCCCGGGCGAGGTCGAGGGCCGTCTCGACGGCCTCCGTCATACGGGTGAGCCCGGACGCCTCCAGCCGGGGCGGGCGCATCCGGTCCACCGGCACGAAAAGCCGGTCCGCCGGGGTCTCCCCGGCCGGGACCAGCGCCTGGCGGGCCGGGTCGAAGACCCGCACCCGCGAGTCGAACGCGATCAGGCACACCTCCACGCGCGCGCGCAGTCTCGGCTCCGCCCTGACGCCGGCGAACCAGCGGTCCAGCGCGTCGTTGAGTTCGTCGATGCGGGGACTCCCCGCGGGCCGCCCCATGGAGGCGGACGTGTCGAGGAGCAGGACGACGGGCTGCCGCTCGTCGTAGCCCTCCGCGAGCCCGATGCCGTACTCACTCATCCGCGGACCACCCGTCCCCCGCCGCCGGCACGGCCCTGCGGGCGACGAGACCGGGCCGCCCGTCGTCGCGGCCCACGACGACCTCCGTCCCCGGGGGCATGTCCGGGGAATCCGGCCGCATGCGCAGCAGCACGCCTTCGACCAGTACGTACGCGTCGGGCGCCGGCCAGGTGACGATCCGGCCCGGCGCCCCGAGAGCCCACTCCCGCATCTCGCCGCTCATGCGCCCACGGTAGGTGACAGTTCGTCAACTGTCCCTGGCAGAACGGAAAACCGTGGTGTGTGCAACGTCTGACACCTCCTCGCGCCCCCGTGCGCGCCCCTGTGCCTCCTCGCGCGGACCGGGGCGCCCTTCCATTGGACCGGATCAGCCGGTCGGCCGCTGGTCGCGGGCCGGTCGGATCCTGGCCCGCACCCGTTCGACCACCGCCGCGGCCTCCGGCGTGCGCACCAGGAAGTGGACGTCCCACCGTGCCCCGCGCGCGAGTTCGGCCTCGAGGGCGGCCCACACGGCGGCGAGGCTGACGTGGTACGGCAGTCCCCCACGGCCCGATCCGAGCAGCGGGAAGCACACCGAGCGCAGCGGCGGGTCGTGCCGCTCGTGCTCCTCGGCCAGTACGGCCAGTGCCCGGGACGCGGCCCGGGTGACGTCGGCCGGCAGGACGTCGTAGTCGTTGGTGCCGGCCCGGGGCACGGCGACGGCGGCGTGGTAGATCCGCCGGAGGCCCTGCTCCGCCAGGGCTCCCGGGCCGGTGGGCACGACCGTGCCGGGCAGCACCGCGCGGCCCGCGGTGCCGTGCCGGCCGGCCCAGGCCCGCAGCTCGTCGCGCACCGGGTCGTCCAGGACCTCGCCGGTCACCCCGCGCACGGCGGCCGCCCGGCGCAGCGACGCGGCGACCGACGACTTGTACGACTCGGGCAGCGCGAAGTAGACGTTGGCCGGGGAGACGATCACGTCCACGTCGCGCAGCAGGTCGGCGGGGTGCATGTGGAGGGTGAGCCGTACGTCCCGGCCGGCGACGCGGGCCGTCACGCAGCGGTGGGTGCCGGTGGCGCCGTGCTCCCCGGCGCCGTCCGGCACGGCGGCTGTCCCGGCCGCCGCCTCGGTCATCAGCAGCACGACGTGCTCGGCGATCTGGCCGAGGACCATCACCTCGTGGTCCTTGCGGAACCGTTCGACGCTCACTCCGTACACCGCGGCCGCCCGGGCACGCCGGGAGGATGCGGGCCAGTCCCTGGTGCCCTGCGCCAGACCGAGGGTGTACTCGGCGGCGGTGCGCAGCGTGCCCGCGTCCAGGCGGGACACGGCGAGCCGCAGCAGCGCCTCGACGGCGGTGCCGGCGCCCGGGGGGCGGGCGGTGCCGGCGCCCACCGCCTCGGCGGCCGGCTCCAGCGCGGGCAGCGCGCGCCCGCGCAGCCGGACCAGCCCGACGCGCCTGACCTCCTTGAGGTCGCGGTGAAGTGACGCCTGGTCAGGAGCAGTCGATGCCATGGACTCACGATGGCACCAGGTGTCACACCCGGACAAGCGGGACGACCGGCCCCGGAACAGGGCGGGTCGTCCGTCCCTCGTCTCACTCCGTCGCGGTCCTCATGGCCGCCCCGGCCGTACCGGCCTGGAGATCTCGGACCGGAGCGGCGCGAGGAGTTCGTTCGCCCGGTCGATGCCCGCGTCGGAGCCGAGGTCGGCGATCCCGGCCTCGGGCAGGACCTCCAACGGTTTGCCGTCGCAGCCGGGGCAGTCGTCGAACCGGTCGTGGAAGAGCACCAGCGCCCGGCGGGGCCGGTTGCGCCGCGACTGCCAGACCAGGCCCACGATGTCCGGCGCCTGCGCCCGGATCTCGCTCGCCCAGCGTCTGGCCTGCGGGTAGTTGCGCTCGTCCTCCAGGAGTGCGGAGTCCTGGCAGACGGCGGCCAGGTCCCGTTCCTCGAGCAGCGAGACGAGACTGAGCTCGCACCGGGTCCGCAGGGCGCTCAACGACCGTCCCCGGACGGTGATCCAGGGGATGTACCGCATGCTGTACCGGGGGTCGAACGGCCGCGACCGCAGCACGCTCTCGGCCAGGGCCGTCGTCGGGTCGGCCGCGAGGTACAGGGAGTGGTACGGGTCGAGCACCGTGCCGTCGAAGCGGCTGCCCGCCCGGTGGTCGTGCACGTCGGCGAGGGTCGGGTTGAACTCGTCCGGCGCGTACCGGGACTTGTGCACCCGCCACAGCTCCGTGCCCGCCGGGACCACCTCGTGGTTGGGCCGCAGCTCCAGGGGCGTCGTGGGGAAGAAGCCGGTCATCAGTCCCCCTCCGCCAGTGCCGTGGCCGCGCCGACCAGCTCGCCGTCGGGCAGCCGGCCGAGGAGCGACGCAGGTGTCCCGCCCAGCCAGCTGTTGCCGCTGAGCCACCAGGCCGCGGCCCCCCAGGGGTCGATGTCGGCGAGGAGGACGCGGTTGACCTCGAGGACCACCTCGCAAGGGCTGCCGTCGCCCGCGCCGAACTGGAACTCCGGGTAGCGGTCGCCGCCCTGGGCGTCCGTCAGTCTGATCAGTTCGGGCGGCGGTGCCGTGCCGCCGCACCGGGTCCGCGCCTCGTCGGCGGAGAGGGCGGGGGCCCTGAGGAGCTGTTCCTGGGCGCCGTCGTCGGACCCGGCGGCTGCGGGCGACGGTGCCGGGATCACCAGGTGGGCCAGCAGCTCGCGTGCCCCGGTCACCGTGGCCGGTCCGGGCGGCGCCGCGACCAGGCGCAGGGGGTCCAGCGCGGCGCGCACCGGGTGGTCCAGGGGCAGCGGCAGCAGCGCGAGCTGCACGCCCCGCACCGCCTTGAGGACCGCCCTCCTGTCGTCGGACGCCGCGTCGGCGAGCGCCGCCAGCCTGGTGAGCAGTTCCGCGTACTGCTCGTCGTCGAGGCCTTCCCGGACGGTGTCCCGGTGCTCGCCGATCAGGGCGAGCAGCCTTTCCGCTCCCCCGCCGCGGCCCTCGCCCGTGCCGTCGTCGTTCACGCGTCCCTCCCTTCCGTCGTGCCGTCGGTCGTGCTGCCCGTCGTGCCGTCCGGCTCCCGCGCCGGGCGCCGGACGCCGCGCGCCCGTCCGTACGGTGCCGGTCCGTCAGGGCGTCACTATGCCGACCCGTCAGGGCGTCCGGTGGCCGTTCCGCCCGTTTCCCGTGCCCGGCGCCCGGAATCCGCCCGGGTGCTGCCCAGATCGGCGCGCATCTCGCGCCGCATCTCCCGCAGCCGTTCCCACAGCGCGTCGATGCCCGCCTGCACGGCGGCCGGCGAGTCCCCCGGCCGCGGTACACCGTCGTCCAGGCGCCGGATCATGCCGTACACGGCGCCCAGGTCGCGGCTGACGTCCCCCGCGTGCGCGAGCACCCGCTGCGGCAGCCGCATCTGCGCCTCCGCGTACACGTCCCGGTACTGGTCGCGCGCCCCGGTCAGCCGCTGCCGCGCGGCGGACAGTTCCCCGGCGCGGCCCAGGGCGTGCAACTGGTCGGTGAGCGCGGCGAGATACTGCCGGCCGGCGGTGTTGAGCGCGACGTAGCAGGACCGCAGCTCCTGGGTCTGGCTGCGCCGCTCCCGCAGTTCCTCGGCGCGTTCCAGCTCACGCTGCCGGCTGCGGTCCGCCGCCCGCTGGGTCAGCAGCGCGGACAGCAGGGTTCCGACGACTCCCACGACCGCGGCGACCGGCGCGGTCACATCCCCGAGGTCCACGGCGCCTCCTCCCTCGATCTGCTCCGGCACCAGCGAAGCACCGGGTCACCCGCCCGGTGAACCCCGGGCCCGGACGACGACCGGTGTTCGCCCCGCCGCCGACCGCCCGGGCACCGCGGCCGGGCCCACGCGCGGGCGGCGGGACAGGGCGCGTCCTGGCCGATTTCCGGTCGTCTCACGGAAGTCGGCCTCATCGCCGTACCGGACGGCGTGCGGTCGCGCCATCATGAGGTCACGGGGGCCGGTGAGCCGGCGGGTACGGATGCCGCGGCGGACAGGGGGCGCGCGAACATGGTGGACGACGAGGCGGACGGGGGCGTCCGGGGGCTGCGGCTCTGGGCGGACGACGTGATCGGGCGCACCGCCCGGTTGATCGCCCGGTCGGGCGACGCGACGGTGACCCCGGCGGACTACGACGGCCTCGTGGCCGAACTGACCGCACTGCGCGACCTCCTGGACCACGACCGGCCGCTCCTCGGCGTGGTCACCGTGCGGCTCGGCCTGCTGCTCGCCTTCCGGTACGCCACCGGGAAGGGCACCGCGGAGGACCGCGAGCGTGCGCAGCGCCTGCTGACCGAGGCACGGGACCCCTCGACGCCCGCGGGCGAGGCGGTGACGGAACAGGACCGGCGGATGACGGCGTTGCTCCTGCTGATGGTGTCGGACTCGTCGATGCCCGTGGGCCCGCCGGGGACGGCACCGGATCTCTGGCACGTCTTCGACCGGGCGCAGCGGACGGGGCCGGGGGCCGCGGCCGAGGAGGGGGCGCGGCTCGCCGCGCTGGCCGCGGAGGCCGCGGAGGCCGCCGAAGCCGGGCAGCTTCCGGTGTCACCGGAGTTGCTGGAACAGCTCACGCTGATGCGGAACCTGCTCACCCATCCGGCACTGACCGACCTGTCCGACCCGGAGGCGCTGCTGGCCATGCTGCCCGACGGCTTCCCGTTCGCCGATCAGCTCCGGATGCTGCTCGAGCTGGCCAAGGACCTGCCCGAGACACCACCGGCGGCCACGACCACGCCGGCCGGCTCCCGCACCGACGGCGATGCCGGCGCCGGTGAGGACGACGACACGGTCACCGGCTCCTGGCTGGCCGCGATGCTCGGCACCACGGACGCCCTGCGCACGGGCGACCCCGAGCAGGTCAGCCGCTTGCTCCGGCGGCTCGGCGCGGACCTGGACCGCCTGCCGGAGGGCCACGACCGGGCACCCGAGATCGAGCACCTGATGCGTCTGGTGCTGCAGACGGGGATGCCGCTGAGCGGCAGCCACCAGGACACGGACGTCGCCCGCGGCCACGCGCGGCGGGTCACCGAGCACCTCGAGCGGCAGGCCGCCGCCGATCCCGCCGCCTCCGGGCTCCTGACCGGCAACCGGGCGCTGGAGCTGCTCGGCCGGGTGCGCGAGGCCGAGGAGACGGAGTCCCCGGAGGATCTGCCGGCGCTGGTGGCGGAACTCGAGTCCCTGGAGCGGTCCCTGCCGGACGGCGATCCCTTCCGTCCGATGGTGCGGCTGGCCCTGGGCAACGCGCTGACCAGCCTCGGCGCGTACACCCAGGACACGGAGGCGCTCCAGCGCGGGTTCGCCGAGCAGGAGGAGGCGCTGGCCGCCATGAGCGCCGCGTCCCTCGGCGTCCCGGAAGCGCTGGCCGATGCGCTCAAGGACACGTTCCGCACCGCCCGGGCCGTCGTGGGCGGCACCCCGGACCTGATGCCGCGGTACACCCCGCCCGGCGCGGACGCCTCCACGGAGACCCGCTACCTCGCCGCCCTGTCGGCGTCGATGCGGCACACGGTGACCCGGGACCCGGCCGACCTGGACGCCGCCATCGACGAACTGCGGCGGGTCCGCGACCGGGTCCGGCAGGGGCGGTCCCCGCAGGTCGCCGCCCCCGCCCTGTGGCAGCTCGCGGAGTGCCACCGGCTGCGCCTCGAGCGCACCCGCGACCCCGCGGACCGCGACGCCGCCACGGACGCGGCGCTGGAGTCCCTCCAGGCGCTCGCCGGTGACGTCGTCCTCCAGGACGGCCCCGACCACGGACTGCTCGCCGCCCGGTCCGGAGCCGACCGGGGCATCCGGGCCGCGATCTGGGCGGCTTCGCAGGGCCGGGTCGAGGAGGCCGTGGCCGCGCTGGAGCTGGGCCGGGCCCTGGTGCTGCAGGCGGCGTCCACCTCGCGGGCCGTGCCCGAACTGCTGGAGTCCCGCGGCCATCATGACCTGGCCCGGGAGTGGCGGGCGGCGGGCAGCGCACCCGGCGGACGGTCCGACGCGCTCCCCCGCGAACTGCCCAGCTCGCTGCGCCGCCGCGCGCTGGAGGCCCTCGGCCACCGGGAGCCGGGCGGCGTCCTGTTCCGCACGCCCACGGTCGAGGAGCTCAAGGCCGGTGTCGCGGAGGGCGACGCGGACGCGCTGGTCTACCTGCTGGAGGGCGAGGGAACCCTGCCGGGCATGGCCATCGTGGTGGGCCCCGACATCGGCACCGGCGTACGGGCCATGCCGCTGCTCTCCGGCGAGCACAGCGGGCCCCTGGAGCGCTACATCGACGCCGTGACCCGGCACCAGGCGAGCCCTGGGGACGCCGAGGCCGCATCGGCGTGGGAGGACGCCCTCGCCGAGCTGTGCGACTGGGCGACCGGGGCGATGGTCGTGCCCGTCATGAGCGGCGTCGCGGAACGGCTCGCCGCCAACGAGGACCGGCGCAAGGGCCGCCCGGGGCCGCCCAGGATCGTGCTGGTGCCGTGCGGGCGCCTCGGCATCGTGCCGTGGCACGCGGCGCGGTTCCCCGACGAGGCACCGCACGCGTACGCGTGCCAGGCGATCGTGTTCAGCTACGCGGCGTCCGGGCGGCAGTTCCTGGACACGGTCCGCCGCGCCCGGCGGGCCCCCGGCGCGGACCCCGTGCTGGTGGCGGACCCGAGCCTGAGCCTGCCGTACGCCGACCTGGAGGTGACCGCGCTCCAGCGGTCCGTGTATCCCGGGGCGCGGCTGTACGGGGAGCTGTACGAACCGCCGGCCGAGCCGGAGGGCGCCGGCACCCCGGACGACCTCCTCGACGTGCTCGCCGGTACGCCGTCGCTGCTGCACGTCGCCTGCCACGGCTCGGCCGGCCCGAGCCCGACGGCGTCCGCGCTGCAACTGGCGCATCCGGAGGACCGTACGGGCGGCGCCGCCGGACCGGGCCCCGGCCTGCTGACGGTCGCCCGGCTGCTGGGCCGCCGGCCGGGCGGACGAGGCCCCTCGGACGGCGCGGACGCCCCGGGCGGCCCGCTGATCGTGCTCAGTGCGTGCGAGACGGACCTGAGCCGGCGCGACCACGACGAGGCGCTGACCCTGACGACCGCGTTCGTGGCGGGCGGCGCACGGGACGTGGTGGGCTCGCGCTGGGCCACCCGCGACTCGGCCTCGGCGCTGATGATGGCCGTGTTCCACCACCACGTGGCGGTCGAGGGACGCAGCCCGGTCGACGCGCTCAGGGCCGCGCAGATGTGGATGCTCGACCCGCACCGCACGGCCCCGGAGTCGCTCGGCGGCGCCCTGCTCGACGAGTTGGCCAAGGGCCCGGTGCTGGACCGTCCGGCGGCCTGGGCGGCCTTCATCCACCAGGGCCACCCGGGCCCCGGCGCCCCGCGCGCCACCCGGGTCACCGGCTGAGCGCGGGCCGCGTCAGTCCAGGCAGAACTCGTTGCCCTCGGGGTCGGCCATCACGATGAAGCCGGTGCCGAGGGGCGGTTCGGGCTCGAAGCGGCGGACCCGCGTCGCGCCCAGCGCCACGAGCCGCTCGCACTCGGCCTCGAGCGCCGCCATCCGCTCCTCCCCCTGGAGCCCCGGGGCCACCCGGACGTCGAGGTGGACCCGGTTCTTGGCGGCCTTGCCCTCCGGCACCTGCTGGAAGAAGAGCCGAGGACCGTCCCCGTCCGGGTCCTCGATGGCCGATCTGCTGTTGCGCTGGTCCTCGGGCACGCCGACCCGCGCGAGGAACTCGTCCCACGCGGCCAGCGGGTCGGCGCCCTCGGGCACGTCGACTCCGGGCGGGCCGGGGTGCGCGTAGCCGAGGACGTCGCGCCAGAAGCCGGACAGCGCGCGGGGGTCGTGGGCGTCGAAGGTGACCTGGAAGTGACGGCTCATCGGGTTGCTCCGTTCGCAGAGGGCCGGGTCCCACCCTGACACCCCACGCGGTCGGATCCCGTCCTACATCTCCGGCGCGACACGAAGAAAAGACCGGCCGAGCCGCCGGCGACCACGGCACGGGCATGGGCGCCGCGTCGACGCCGACGTTGCCCGGAGTAAAGCCGATCGAGAAAGAGGTCTAGACCCATACGTCTTATGTTCCTCGCCGCGTCACCCCATCTTCTATGAGCACAGCACCCGGTTGATGGTCCAGGCAACTGCCCCGGACCGGCTGGTGGCCGAGTCGGACGACCTCCGGCAGCGGGCCCGCGCGGTGCGGGTCGACCCGCCGCGCAACTCCTGGGGCTCGGTGCAGCCCAAGGCCGGTGACGGAGTGCTGGACGCCTTCCTCGTGCAGGCCGGCGTCCGGCTCCGGTCGTGGGACGTCGCGGGCGGCGGGGAGAACCTCGCCCTCAAGGGCACGGCGTCCGCGTCCAGCGTGGAGCAGGACCTCGACCGTCAGGCCCCGCGCCATGTCAACGACGGTCTGCTCGGCACCCGTTGGGCATCCGGCTACGCGGACGACGCATGGGTGCAGGTCGAGCTCGCCACCCCGGCGAGGGTCGCGGCGGTGACCCTCGCGTGGGAGAGCGCCTGCGCGAAGCAGTACACCGTCCAGACCTCGCAGGACGGCACGCACTGGACCACCGTCTCCACGCAGCGCCCCGAGAGCTGCGGCGACGACGTCGTCCGCCTCCCCGGCACGGACCCGGTCCGGTACGTCCGTATGCAGGGCGTGGAGCGCAGGACCACCTGGGGCTACTCGATCCACGAGCTGGGCGCCTACGGGGCCCCGGCCTCCTGAGGCCCGGGAGTCGAGCGCCTGGACGTCGCCGCGTCCTGCCCGACGCGGCGCGACTCCCGGACCGCGCGCCGTCAGCGCCCTCGTCGGGGCCCGCGGCACCAGGCTGTGGGCGGGCGACGATCACCTGTCAGTGGCCGGCTCTAGAGTCGGCCGCATGACAGCAGACCTGGTCCGGGATTCGTGGCGCCGCATCGACGCGTGGCTTCGCGAGTACGCGCCTCGCACGTTCGCCACGCTCCGGCCGCCCGCGGAGCACGAGGAGATAGCTGCAGCACAGGAGGAGCTGGGTGTCACCTTTCCCCCGGACCTGGTCGCTTCGCTGCTCTGCCACGACGGGGCGTCGGAGGGACCGGAGGCCTTCCTGTTCAGCACGCACGACCGGCTCCTCTCGGTGAGCGGGGTGCTCGCGGACACCGGGTTCCTGCGCAACACCGCCGACGGCCTCGACGACGAGGACGCCGAGTACTACTGGCACCACGACTACGTGAAGTTCGGTTCCTACGAGGCGACCTCGGACGGACTCATGGTCGACTGCCGCACCGGGCGGGACTCCTTCGGTGCGGTCGGACGGTTCTTCGACGAGACCGGCACCGGTTTCGGGAAGGCCGGCTCCCTGGGTGAGTACCTGGCGGAGCTGGCCGACGAGCTCGAGCGCGGCCGGGATGCCGGTGCCGTCACGTTCAACGGCCGGCTGATCTGGGAGTGGGCCATGTCCGCCCGCCCGGAGTGGGGCAGTGCGGACGACCCTCTCCCCGCCCGGGACGAGCGGCTACCGGAGCTGGACCTCTCCTGCAGCCCCACCGACCTCCTCCACGCGAGCCACCTGAACGCACTGGAGGAGCTCGGTGCGCTCATCGCGGTCCTCCCGCGGGAGCGGGTGGCCGAGGCCGCTCGCAGGCAGCTGCGCAGACTGGCGGTCGACACGGGCCTGCACAAGTACCCGGAGGTCGAATCGGCCCTGGACGCGCTGGAGCGCGGCGAGGCCCCCTCCCCGCCGGACCAGGCCGGCCCGCTCGCCCTGCGACTGCGCGCGGTGCTCGTGCAGGCCGAAGCCCACCGGGACAGCACGCGCAGGTGGGCCGCGGAGAAGATGCCGCACGGGATCTGGGGCTCGCCCTACCGGTCCGTGTACGAGAGCGCGACGATCCGGAGCCGCCTCACCGTCGACTGGCGTGCGGACCTCCACGCGGACCTGGGCAGTCCGCCACTGCCCCCGCTGCCCGACGAACGGTTCCTGGGGACCCTGAGCAACCCCGCCATCGACTCCAGCTGGTACGCAGCTCAGTACGCCCGAGGCCAGGACCGACCCCGGTGGTGACCACCCCGTCGCCCTCATGACCCGCTCTGCCCCGCACCCGGCGGCGTGCCCGATCCGTCCGGCACGCCGCCGGGTGCGGCTCCGACGCTTCGGTGGGCATAGCTGACATAAGGTGACCGAGGCCGCATATGTCCTCATAAGCGGCGATGCGGGAGACACCTGATGAGCGAAGAGACGCAGCGCCTGACGAGCGGGATCGGACTCGACGTGTTCGATCCGGCCCCCGTGGGCGTCCTCCTCGCCCGCGGCCCGGACCACCGCATCGTCTACACCAACACGCTCTACCGGCAGACCTTCGGCGACCGCCCGCTCGGCCGGTCCCTGCGGGAGGCCTTCCCCGACCTGGCGCAGACCGGCTACTTCGACATCCTCGACCGCGTGCTCACCACCGGCCACGCCGAACGGGTCTCCACGGCCCCCGTCGACGTGACCTATCCGGGCGAGGCCCACGGCGTCACGCGCTACTTCGACTTCAGCATCTCCCGGTCGACGTTCGGCGCGGGGGAGCACGGCATTCTGGCCGTCATCGTCGAGGTCACCGAGCAGGTCGAGGCCGCCGAACGCATCCGGGTCCTGGCCGAGGAGCGCCGCCGCGCCCTGCTGCGCTACCGCAGCCTGGTCAAGGCCGGGAGCCAGATGGTGTGGGTGACCGCGCCCGAGGGCGGCGTGATCGAGCCCAGCCCCGGGTGGGAGCGGGTGACCGGGCAGACCTGGGAGGAGTTCCGCGGCGACGGCTGGCTCGACGCCGTCCACCCCGACGACCGGGAGGACATCGTCAGGGAGTGGAACCGCGCCCTGGCCGACGTCCCCACCGACTTCACGCACGTCTACCGGCTGCGGCTGGCCGGCGGCGGCTACCGGCACTTCTCCATCTACGCGGCCCCCGTGCGCGACGGCGACACCGTCATCGAATGGGTCGGCACCTGCGCCGACATCGAGCAGCAGTGGCAGGCCGACCGCCGCGACACCCTGCTGGCCCGCGCCGCGGCCGCCACGGCCGACACGGTGCGGCTCCAGGAGATGCTGGACGCCCTCAGTCATGTGATCGTGCCCGACGTCGCCGACGCCTGCCGCGTCTACCTGCTGCCGCAGACCCTGGACCGTCCCGCCGGGGGCGCGCTGACCGCCGAACGCGTCGTCGCCCTCACCCGCCCCGGCATGCCCGACCTGCCTCCGCACCGCGAGGAGCACCTGCGGCCCGACAGCCTGCTCGCCCGCGCCATCGAGCAGGGCAGTCCCCTGTACGCAGCCTTCCCGCCGGGCGAGCCGCCGCCGGACCTGGCGGGACCGGCGGACGCGCCGTGGCTGTCCGGCGGCGTCAACAGCATCGTCCTGCTGCCCGTCGTCGTGGACGGCACCACCGCGGCCCTGCTCACCGCCTCCGTCAGCGACGACCGGCCGCCGCTCGGCCGCCCCGAGGTGGACCTGCTGCGCGATCTGGCCGAGCAGACGCACGCGCCGCTGCGCAGCGCCCTGGAGTACCAGCGCACCCGGCAGGTCGCCCTCGCCCTCCAGCGCAGCCTGCTGACCGCCCCGCCCGAGGTGCCGGGGCTGGACATCGCCGTGCGCTACCGGCCCAGCACCGTCGGCGCCGAGGTCGGCGGTGACTGGTACGACTCCTTCGTCCTGCGCGACGGTGCCGTCGTCGTGACCATCGGCGACGTCGCCGGGCACGATCTGCCGGCCGCCGTCACCATGAGCCAGTTGCGCAACATGCTGCGCGGACTCGCCCTGGACCGGGAGGAGCCCACCGGGGAGATCCTGCACCGCCTGGACATCTCCGTGCAGACCCTGTACCCCGAGGGGACGGCCACCTGCATCCTGGCCCGCGTGGAGCGGCCCGGCCCCGACGGCTTCCGCCTCCAGTACTCCGTCGCCGGCCACCCGCCGCCGCTGCTCGTCGCCCCCGACGGCACCGCCGGCTTCCTGACCGACGCCCGCAACCCCCTCATCGGCCTGGTGCCGGACCCCCGCTACACCAGCGCCCAGCAGCCCCTTCCGCAGGGCTGCACGCTGCTCCTCTACACCGACGGCCTGGTGGAACGCCGCGACGAGGACCTGCAGCAGGGCCTGGACCGACTGCGCCGTGCGGCGTCGAAGGCCGCGGAACAGCCCCTCGAGGTCCTGTGCGACGACCTCCTGGCCACCCTGCTGCCGGAGGGCAGCACGGACGACGTGGCGATGCTGGCCCTACGGGTGACGAACGGGGCGCCGCCCCAGCCCTGACCGCGCCCAGAGCATGACCGGCAGGCGGGTCTCGGAGCAGCAGGCGCCGCGTTCACAGGTGACGCCCGGGTGGGAGTCGATGAAGGGGCGGATCTCCATCGGCGGAGGCACTGACAACGCCCCCTGACGCCGGATCACCCGCCCCGCCCGTCCCGCCGGCCCCGCTCGGACCCGTGCACCCGCGCGTCCCGGCGGCCGGCGAAGGGAGGAATACGCGCCCCGCAATTTCTTCGCCTCGCATCGCATATGCGGTGGAATAACGCTGGAGCCCCTGGTAAATGCGAGGTCGACTTCCATGGGAGGCATCCGCCCCGATCGTCGGATCACCCTGCCCGCGGCCCCCGTGTATGTGCACTCCTACAGGACGGCAGCCCGGACCGGTGCCGGCCCGCAACGGAGCCTTGACCGGCGGCGCCGCGGCACCGTATTTTCGACCGAACGGACTCGTGAGCTGCTGGAAGGAGGCGAAGTCGGATGTCGATCATCTCCGACCTGCATCGCCTCGCGCAGCGGACCGTCTGGGTCCCGGGTCGCGTCGCACACGGCTGCTGAACAGCCTCTTCTCACCGGCGCGCCTGCTCAACGGCCCCGGTGTCCTCTGATCTTCTCGCCCGTCGGCGGCACGCCCTCGCATGCTGCATTTTCCGCCGGAATTCACACGCCTCAACTGCGTCACCGAAAAAGAAAGTCCCTGAAATGGCGACGAGCACCATCTGTACGACCGCGCTCCGAAATGAGGATGTGCCATGGTAGAGGCACGGATCACGGTCAACGGGAAGAGCACACCGATTTCCCCGGCCGCACCCCAGACGACGGTCCTGGATTTCCTGCGCGACCGCGGTCTCACCGGGACCAAGGAAGGCTGCGCCGAGGGCGAATGCGGCGCGTGTTCGGTCCTGGTGGCCCGCCCCGGGGTGAACAAGCCCACCGACTGGGTGGCGGTCAACGCCTGCCTGGTCCCGGTCGCCTCCCTCGACGGTCAGGAGATCGTCACCTCCGAGGGCCTGGCCACCGCCGGCGCACCCGGTACGCCGCCCGCACTGCACCCGGTGCAGGAGGAGATGGCGGTCCGCGGCGGCTCGCAGTGCGGTTACTGCACGCCCGGTTTCGTGTGCAGCATGGCCGCCGAGTACTACCGGCCCGACCGCTGCGCGCATGCGGAGGTGAAGACGGAGCCGGGCACGGACGGCGACGCCGCCCACGGCGCCGACGCCGAGCACGGCCCGAACGGGTTCGACCTGCACTCGTTGAGCGGAAACCTGTGCCGCTGCACCGGCTACCGCCCGATCCGCGACGCCGCGTTCGCCGTCGGCGCGCCCACCGAGGACGACCCGCTGGCGCGGCGCCGCGAGCAGGCCCCGCCGGCGCCGGTCGCCACCGAGTACACCCGGGACGAGGGCACCTTCGTCCGGCCGGGCTCCCTCGACGAGGCCGTCCGGCTGCTGCGCGAGCGGCCTGACGCGGTGGTGGTCGCCGGCAGCACCGACTGGGGCGTGGAGGTCAACATCCGCTCCCGCCGGGCCGATTACGTCGTCGCCGTCGACCGGCTGCCCGAACTGCGCGAGCTGCGCGTCGAGTCCGGCCACATCGAGATCGGCGCGGCACAGACGCTCACCGAGATCGAGCGGCGCCTGGACGGCGAGGTACCGCTGCTGGCCGAACTGTTCCCGCAGTTCGCGTCCCGGCTGATCCGCAACAGCGCGACCCTCGGCGGCAACCTGGGTACCGGCTCCCCGATCGGTGACAGCCCGCCGGTGCTGCTCGCGCTGGAGGCGTCGCTGGTGCTGGCCGACGCCGACGGCGAGCGCGTGGTCCCGCTGGCCGACTACTTCACCGGGTACCGGCAGAGCGTGCGCCGCCCCGGCGAGCTGATCCGCGCGGTGCGCGTCCCGCTTCCGCTGTCGCCCGTCACGGCCTTCCACAAGATCGCCAAGCGGCGCTTCGACGACATCTCCAGCGTGGCGGTCGCGTTCGCCCTCGACATCGAGGACGGCGTCGTCCGCAAGGCGCGCATCGGATTGGGCGGCGTGGCCGCCACCCCGATCCGCGCCCTGGCCACCGAGGCGGCCCTGGAGGGCAAGCCGTGGTCGACGGAGACCGTGGAGGCGGCGGCGCAGGTGCTCCGGGCCCAGGGCACGCCGATGAGCGACCACCGCGCCAGCTCCGAGTACCGCGCCGCGATGCTCGGCCAGAGCCTGCTGAAGCTGTACGCACAGACCCGTGAGGCGGTGTCGTCATGAGCCATCTGTCCGAGCGTCCCGAGAAGCCCGTCGTCGGTGTCTCGATGCCGCACGAGAGCGCGACCCTGCACGTCACCGGCACCGCGCTCTACACCGACGACCTGGTCCAGCGCACCAAGGACGTGCTGCACGCCTACCCGGTGCAGGTCATGAAGGCCCACGGCCGGATCCTGTCCCTGGACGCCGCGCCCGCGCTCGCCGTGCCCGGTGTGGTGCGCGTGCTGACCAAGGCGGACGTGCCCGGTGTCAACGACGCCGGCATGAAGCACGACGAGCCGCTCTTCCCCGACGAGGTCATGTTCCACGGCCACGCCGTCGCCTGGGTGCTCGGCGAGACCCTGGAGGCGGCCCGGCTCGGCGCGGCGGCCGTCGAGGTGGAGCTCGAGGAACTGCCCTCCCTGATCACGCTCCAGGACGCCATCGCGGCGGACAGCTACCACGGCGCCCGGCCCGTGATGGAGGCCGGCGACATCGACGCCGGTTTCGCCGACTCGGCGCACGTGTTCACCGGCGAGTTCCAGTTCTCCGGCCAGGAGCACTTCTACCTGGAGACGCACGCGGCGCTGGCCCAGGTCGACGAGAACGGCCAGGTGTTCATCCAGAGCAGCACCCAGCACCCGTCGGAGACGCAGGAGATCGTCGCGCACGTGCTCGGCGTGCCCTCGCACGAGGTCACCGTGCAGTGCCTGCGGATGGGCGGCGGCTTCGGCGGCAAGGAGATGCAGCCGCACGGGTTCGCGGCCGTCGCCGCGCTCGGCGCCAAGCTCACCGGCCGGCCGGTCCGCTTCCGGCTCAACCGGACGCAGGACCTGACCATGTCCGGCAAGCGGCACGGCTTCCACGCCAGGTGGAAGATCGGCTTCGACGCGGACGGCCGTATCCAGGCGCTGGACGCCACCCTGGTCGCCGACGGCGGCTGGAGCCTGGACCTGTCCGAGCCGGTGCTGGCCCGCGCGCTGTGCCACATCGACAACACCTACTGGATCCCCAACGCGCGCGTCGCCGGGCTCATCGCCCGCACCAACACGGTCTCCAACACCGCCTTCCGCGGCTTCGGCGGGCCGCAGGGCATGCTGGTGATCGAGGACGTCCTGGGCCGTTGCGCGCCGCTGCTGGGCCTCGACCCCATGGAGCTGCGGGAGCGCAACTTCTACCGGCCGGGCCAGGGCCAGACCACGCCGTACGGGCAGCCGGTCACACAGCCCGAGCGGATCTCCACCGTCTGGCAGCAGGTCCAGGAGAACGCCGGCATCGCCGACCGCAGGCGCGAGATCGCCGCGTTCAACGCCGCGCACCCGCACACCAAGCGGGCCCTCGCGGTCACCGGCATCAAGTTCGGCATCTCGTTCAACCTCACCGCCTTCAACCAGGGCGGCGCGCTGGTGCTGATCTACAAGGACGGCTCGGTCCTGATCAACCACGGCGGCACCGAGATGGGCCAGGGCCTGCACACCAAGATGCTCCAGGTGGCCGCGACCACGCTGGGCATCCCGCTGCACAAGGTGCGCCTCGCCCCGACGCGCACCGACAAGGTGCCCAACACCTCCGCGACCGCGGCGAGTTCGGGAGCCGACCTGAACGGCGGCGCGGTGAAGAACGCGTGCGAGCAGCTGCGCGAGCGGCTTCTCCAGGTGGCCGCCTCCCAGCTCGGCGCGAACGCCTCGGACGTCCGCATCGTCGACGGCGTCGCGCGCGCCCTGGGCAGCGACAGGGAGCTGGCCTGGGACGACCTGGTGCACACGGCGTACTTCCAGCGGGTGCAGCTGTCGGCGGCCGGTTTCTACCGGACCGAGGGGCTGCACTGGGACGCGAAGACGTTCCGGGGTTCCCCGTTCAAGTACTTCGCCCACGGCGCCGCGGCGACCGAGGTGGAGGTGGACGGTTTCACCGGCGCGTACCGCATCCGGCGGGTGGACATCGTGCACGACGTCGGCGACAGCCTCTCCCCGATGATCGACATCGGTCAGGTCGAGGGCGGGTTCGTGCAGGGTGCGGGCTGGCTGACGCTGGAGGACCTGCGCTGGGACACCGGCGACGGCCCGCACCGCGGCCGGCTGCTGACCCAGGCGGCGAGCACGTACAAGCTGCCGAGCTTCTCGGAGATGCCCGAGGAGTTCCACGTGACGCTGCTGGAGAACGCCACCGAGGAGGGCGCGGTCTACGGCTCCAAGGCGGTCGGTGAGCCACCGCTGATGCTGGCGTTCTCGGTGCGCGAGGCGCTGCGGCAGGCCGCCGCCGCGTTCGGGCCGGCCGGCATCAGCCTGGAGCTGGCCTCCCCGGCGACCCCGGAGGCCGTGTACTGGGCGATCGACGCCGCCCGCAAGGGGGGCGACGGCGAGGCCCGCGGGATCACCGCCGACGCCGACGCGCTGAGCCATGCCTGACATGACCTGGGTGGCCGCGGTCGCGCGGTTGCGGGCACGCCGGGAAGCCGGCGTGCTCGTGACCGTCGCGGCCGTGCGCGGTCACGCCCCCCGCAAGGCCGGCGCCAAGCTCGTCGTGGGACCGTCCGGGACGTGGGGTTCCATCGGCGGCGGCAACATCGAGGCGGTCGCGATCGACCGGGCCCGCGAGCTGATCGGCAGACATGACGCCGAGCCGGAGCTGATGGAGTTCAAGCTCAACGACAAGGTCACCAACCGGCACGGCGTCCAGTGCTGCGGCGGCGCCGTCACCGTCCTGCTCGAACCGCTGCCGGTGGTGCCGGCCGTGGCGGTGTTCGGCGTCGGTCACGTCGGGCTGGAGCTGGCCCGCATCCTGGCCCGCCACCACCTCGACCTGCACCTGGTCGACAGCCGCCCGGACATGCTCACCGACGAGCGGCTCGCGGTACTGGCGGACGCGGTGGCGCAGGTCCATGTGCACCACACGCCGCTGCTTCCGGAGGAGGTGCTCGAGGAGCTGGCGCCGGGCACCCACGTGCTGATCATGACGCACGACCACGCGGAGGACGCCGCGCTGGCCGACGCCGCCCTGCGCACCCCCGGGCTCGGCTCGATCGGCCTGATCGGATCGGCTGCCAAATGGACCCGGTTCCGGCACCGCCTGGCCACCGAGGGCGGCCACGACGCCGCCACCATCGACCGGATCAAGACCCCGATCGGACTGGCCGAGATCACGGGCAAGGAGCCCGCCACGATCGCGGTGAGCGTCGCCGCGGACCTGCTGCGCGCCTTCGAACAGGACGGACGCTGAGCGGTGCCGGTGGCGGGTGCCGACCGGCCCGGGTCTCGAGTCAAGCGACAGGGACGACGACGGACCGTCCTTGTAGAAATCTCCGAAGAGCCGGTCGCCGCCTGCGGGGTTTTCATGTTTTCCACCCCTAGCTGACACCCCTCGACCGGCTGTGTACTCCTCTCACGAGCCGCTCTCCTCCTGCCGATCGACGGTGCAGGCCGAGAGATGCGGCTCCGCCCCGCACGGGGCGGAGCGTCCGGGGAAGTCCCCACCCTGTCCGAGAAGGAGTGACCGTGACCGTGCACACCCAAGAAGCGAGCATCCAGGACCTCAAGCGCGCCTGGATGGAAGAGGCCATCGACCTCGCCACCACCAGCGTGCGCAACGGCGGCGGCCCGTTCGGCGCACTGGTCGCCAAGGACGGCAAGGTCGTGGCACTCGGGAACAACCAGGTCACCGCGACCCTGGACCCGACGGCGCACGCCGAGGTGAGCGCGCTGCGGGCCGCCTGCAAGGAGCTGGACACCTTCTCCCTCGAGGGCTGCGTGCTGATCACCTCGTGCGAGCCGTGCCCGATGTGCCTGTCCTCCGCGCTGTGGGCGCGCGTCGACGGGATCGTGTACTCCGCCGACCGGCACGACGCCGCTGTGGCCGGCTTCGACGACCGCAAGTTCTACGACCTGTTCGACAAGAAGCCGCAGGCGAACTGGCCGATGGGGATCGAGCACCTCGACCTGCCGAACCGCACGGCTCCGTTCGACGCGTGGCTGGCCAAGTCGGACCGCGTCGACTACTGATCCCGGCCCGCCCCACACGCCGGCGGCAGCCCCTCGCCGTGCCCGGAACAGCGGTGAGCCCGCACATCACCGCTGCCCGCGCCGACGGTCCTCCCTGCCCCGGCCGGCCTGTAATACCGCAGTAACGGCCGCTGCCTGGCGTCCGTGCTCCCCCGTACCGCCCCCGGAGGAGCACCCGATGCACCTGCCCCGACCGTCCCGGCGCAGACGCGCCATGTGGGCGGCGGCCTCGCTGACCACCGCGACCGCCCTGCTGACCGGCCCCCTGCCCGCGGCCACGGCCGCCGACTCCCCGACGAGTTCCGCCAAGGTGGACTCGGCTCTCCGAAGCGCCGTCCGCGGCGGCGCGGACGCGACCTTCTTCGTCGTCCTCCAGGACCAGGCGGACCTGAGCCGGGCCGGGAAGAAGACCTCGCACGCCGAGGCCGCGAGGACCGCCTACCAGGAACTGCGCGCCACCGCCGAGGAGGGACAGCGTTCGCTGCACTCCTTCCTCGACCGCAGGACGGTGGGCCACCGGGACTACTGGATCGCCAACGTGGTCCAGGTCACCGGTGACCTGCAGCTCGTGGAGGTGCTCGGGGCCCACTCCCCCGGCGAGACCACCGCCGCGGAGCCCGTCGCCCTGCACGGCCTCGCGTGGGCCGTGGCCCGCCGGATCCAGGGCCGCTACGAGGACGGGTACGAGGCCGCGCGCCGGGCCCTCGGGCCGGCCCGCCGGGTGCGGGGGACGGCGGGGCAGCTGCTGCTCGCCCGCTCCTACGCCACGCAGGCCGTCAACCTGGGCCTGGCCGGCCGGTTCGGCGAGGCCCGCGAGGCCGGCGACCTGGCGCTCGCCCCGGCCCAGGCGTACGGCGACCCGACTCTGCTCGGTTCGGTCCTGTCCACGCTGCGCGAGAACGCGCGGCGCCACGGCCGGCTGCACGACGCGGTGGGCTTCGGGCAGCGCGCCCTCGATCAGGCGGAACGGTCGGGGGACACCACGGCCGCCGCATTCGAACGCTCGAACCTCGCCGAACTGCGTCTTCTGCTGGAGGAGTTCGAGGCCGCCCGGGAACTCGCCGAGGCCGCGGTGTCGGGTGCCGACCTGGACGGCGCCTGGTGCCTGCCGTTCGCGCTGACGGCGCTGGCCCGGGTACGGCTGCGGACCGGAGCCGAGGCGTCCGCGGTCGAGGAGCTCCTCGACCGGGCCGAGGCCCACGCCGACCGGTCCGGCGACCAGCAGGCCCGCCACGAGACGGTCCGGGCCCGGGCCGAACTGGCCCTGCGCACCGGGCGCCCCGCAGAGGCCCTGCGTGTCCTCGACGGCGCCGCCGTCGGCGCGCCTGACCTGACGGCGTGGGCCGAGCTCCTGTCGGACCGGCCCGGGCCCGCCTGCGCCGTCGCCGGCCGGGAGGCGGACCGCGCGGCGGGCACGGGCGAGCGCCTCGCGGAGGTGGAGGCCCGCCTCGTGCACGCCGCCGCGCTGTCCCGCCTGGGCGAGGCGGAGTCCGCCGCCCGGACCCTCGCCCTGGCCACGGACCTGGCCCGCGCCCTGCCCTACCCGGCGGGACTCAGCCGCGCGAGGCAGGCGCGGCGGCTGTTCGTCCAGGTCCCTCCTCTTCTCGTCCAGGTCCCTCCTCTTCGTGCGCCGTCAGTCCCGGGCGGCGGTGTGGCCACCGTCCACGCGGATCGCGTCGATGCCGCTGATGTGGCGGGCCCCGCGGCGAGCAGGACGTGGACCGCACCCGACATCCCTGCCGTACAAACGCACATGCCATGCTCCAGGACCGAAAGTGCATGCTCATGCGAAGCAACAGGAGACTTGATCCTCGCATGTGCGGCATGATCGGGTGGTCGGCGGACCGCAGATGCGCCCGTCGAGGACCCCGAGGGAGTGAAACCGTGATGACCCGTTCCGCGCGTCGGACCCGCCGGATGCTCCAGGTGACCGGAGCGGGCGCCGCCGCACTGCTGGCCCTGAGCGCCTGCTCCTCCTCCGACGACGACTCCGCCGCCGGCTCCGGCGCCTCCTCGTCGCCCGGGGGTGCCGACAAGGTGTCCGGCACGGTGAACGTCTTCGCCGCGGCCTCGCTGACGGAGGGCTTCACCGAGCTGGGGAAGGAGTTCGAGAAGCGGCATCCCGGCACCAAGGTCGTCTTCAACTTCGGCGGCAGCGACTCGCTAGCCGCGGGCATCACCAGCGGCGCGCCGGCCGACGTGTTCGCGTCCGCCAGCCCCAGGACGATGAAGATCGTCACCGACGCCGGGGACGCCGCAGGGACGCCGGCCACCTTCGTCCGCAACCGGCTGGAGATCGCGACCCTGCCCGGCAACCCGGACGAGATCGCCTCTCTGAAGGACCTCACGGACTCGGATGTGAAGGTCGTGCTGTGCGACGAGGCGGTGCCGTGCGGCGCGGCGGCCCAGAAGGCGCTGACCGCCGCCGGCCTGAAGCTCACCCCGGTCTCCTACGAGGAGGACGTCAAGTCGGCGCTGAACAAGGTGGTCCTCAAGGAGGCCGACGCCGCGGTCGTCTACAGGACCGACGTGAAGGCGGCCGGTGACAAGGTGGAGGGCGTCGAGTTCCCCGAGTCGGCGAAGGCCGTCAACGACTACCCGATCACCCTGCTCGAGGACGCCCCCAACGCCGCGGCCGGCAGGGCGTTCATCGAGCTGGTGCGGTCCGCCGAGGGCCAGCGGGTCCTGACCGGGGCCGGGTTCACCGCGCCGTGACCCGGCCGCACGAGACCGGTGCCGCGGCCGCCGCCGTCCGGGCGGTCCGCGGCACCGCCGTGTGGGACTCCGCTCGGTCTCACACGGCGCCGCCGTCGCCTGTGCACGGGGTGGGTACGTCCGTCGGCCCGCCGCCGACAAACGCCACGTCCGCGACGACGGCTACCGAGGCGCGCCACCACGCCGCCCCGGAGAGAGCCGTCACCTTGCGCAGTCGTCACCTCGTCGGCCGGCCCGGCCGACGAGGCGCACGGGCGGACGGGTCACGGCCGTGCGCCGCGGGTGAGGACGACGGCGTAACGGCACACGGCGTCCGTGGTGTTGGCGAAGACCCGCTCGACGGGCGCGCCGAGTTCGATGGTGTCCCCCGCGCCGAGTTCGTGGACCGTGTCGCCGTCGTGGAAGGTCAGACGGCCGTCGAGGACCCAGACGACCTGCCGGACGAACGCGAAGGCCGCGGCCGGGTACGGCACGCGGGCACCGGCGGGCAGGCGGATCTCTGCGATCTCCGCGGGGAAGCGCGGGCTGGTGATCTGGCGGCGCTCGTAGCCGGTGGCGGGGTCGCGCCACTCGGCCGCGTCGTCCCGGCGACGCACTCCCCCGGCGGCGCCCCCGTGGCCCCCCGCCCCTTCCTCCCGCGTCCCTTCGGTCTGCACCCCGTCGGCCCGGGTCCCGTCGGCGAGGGACCCTTCGGCGAGGGCGAGCAGGGAGGCGACGCTGAGCTGGAAGGCGGCCGACAGCTTGCCCAGGACGACGGCGGTGGGGCTGCTCTCGCCGCGCTCGATCCGGCTGATCATGGCCTGGGAGACACCGGAGGCGTCCGCGAGCTGTGCCAGGGTCCACCGGCGGCGTTCCCGCTCGGTGCGGACGCGGGCCGCGATCTGCCCCACCAGCGGGTCTACTATATTAGCCATGAATCCACTATATGAGATACGCCGGACCGCCGTGACGGTGCGTCCCGCGCGCCCCGGTGACGGCGAGGCGGTCCGCGCGATCCGCAACGACGCGATCGAGCACTCGACGGCCCTGTGGACCGAGACCCCTCAGTCCCCCGCCGAGGGGGCGGTCTGGCTGGCCGCTCATCTGGAGCGCGGCTCGGCGTTCGTGGCCGAGGTGGACGGCGAGGTCGCCGGGTTCGCGGTCTACGGCCCCTGGCGCCAGCTGGACGGATACCGCCACACGGTGGAGGACTCGGTCTACGTCCGTGAGGGCAGGCACGGGCTCGGCATCGGCTCCGCCCTGCTCACCGGGCTCGTCGCGGCGGCGCGCGACGCCGGCCACCATGTCGTCGTCGCCGGCATCGAGGCGGAGAACACGGCGTCGGTCCGGCTGCACGAGCGGCACGGGTTCCGGCACGTCGGCACGGTGCCTGAGGTGGGCACGAAGTTCGGCCGCTGGCTCGACCTGACGCTCATGCGACTGCCGCTGACCTGATCCGCGGCCGACGCGGGGTCAGACGGCGGTGGGTGGTTCCGCGTCCCGTACCGCGCGCGCGAGTTCGCGGACGGGAGCCGTCTCTCCGGCCGTCGGCCAGATGAGGGCCCAGCCCACGGTCGGGGCGTCGACCGGGCGCAGGTAACGCAGGCCCGGCCACGGGTAGTAGCGGGCGGCCACGCCGTGGACGACGCAGATCGCCGTACCCGCCGCGACCACCGCGGCGACCTCCTGGAAGGTGGAGACCTTCGGGCCGCGCCGGATGGGCCGTCCGCCCGGTGTGTGCGTGGGCACCAGGGTCTGCTGCCAGTACTCCGGGATGGGCGTCGCGCAGTGCGGCAGTGTCCAGTCGGCCAGGTCCTCCATGCTGACCGCGTCGCGCCGGGCCAGCGGGTGTTCCGCGGCGACCATGATGACCGCCGGTTCCGCGACCACGACCGGGCCGACGGTGAGATCCGGTTCCCGGACGGGCAGCCAGGCCGTCGCCACCTCGACCGAGCCGTCGCGCAGCGGGCCGAAGGGGTCCGCGAAGGTCATCTCCTTGATCCGCAGGTCGATCTCCGGGTGCCGGCTGCGGAACAGGTCGAGGATGTGTGCCTGGTCAAGGGGCTGGGGACCGTGCAGGCCGAGGGTCAGCGTTCTCGTGGCACGGCCGGCCGCGGCCGCCGCCGCACGGGTGCCGTCGAGGATGCGCCGGTACCCGGCGCCGAGGTCATGGCGCAACTGCTCCCCGATGGCGGTCAGTTCGACCCTGCGGCTGTTCCGTGTGAAGAGGCGGGCGCCGATCTGCCGCTCCTGCTTGGCGATCGACTGACTGACGCGCGCCTGCGACACGTGCAGACGGTCCGCGGTACGGCCGAAGTGCAGCTCCTCGGCCAGGGTCAGAAAGATCTCGATGTCACGCAGCTCCACCCGCGCCCCCCGCCCCGATGCCCATCCCATAACTCCTCGCTTATCTGACCATGCGGAACCGGCCATTGTTCCTCACCGTCCCGCACTGCATCCTGATGCACGCACCTGATCGAGGGGGCGACTCCGCGCAGGAGCACGGTCCGAGGGGGACGAAGTGAGATCAATGGTCCGCACGGCAGCCCTGTCGACGGTGTTCGTGGCCGTATTGACCGCATGCGGGGGTGCGGTCAACACGGCCGGCGCGGGGGACGGGGGCAGCGGCCGGCAGGGCGGCGGCACCGGGGCCGGACAGGAGAGGAAGGCCCCGGCCACGCTGACCACGACGCAGATGCAGACGGCCCTCGCCGGCGAGGACGGCATCCCTGACGGCTGGGGCGGTCGCGGCACCGACCTCTACGAGGGCACGGAGGCCGTGGAGCACTGCGGATCCGACGCCGGGACCGGGTGTGCGGGGCTGACGGCCATGGCGATGCGCACGCTGGAGAACCAGACCCTGGAAGAACTCCAGGCGGGCATCGACGGTCAGTCGATGTACCTCAAGCTCTACTCGTTCGACACCGTCGAGAACGCCGTGGTGACCGCCGAGGCCATCGCGGCCGCCGAACGCGAGGAAGCCGGTGAGTCCGATCCGTTGGACATCACCACGGCCGCGGAGTACACGGACGCCTTCTCGGAAGAGCTCGGGCCGGACGAGTACAGCGCGACGGTGGTGATGCGGACCGGAGCCGTCGTGATCACCGTGTGGGGCATGGACCTCGAGAGCACGAACGACATGCAGCCGATCGCGAAGGGCCGGGTCGACCGCGTGCTGAAGGTGGCGGCGGGGAGGAATCCGGACGCCTAGGGGCTGCACCTCGCCGGTCCGGCGATCTCGACCGGGACGATGGACAGGCGGCCCTGTCCCCGGTGCCGGGAGGCGAGCGGGTCGCCGGCCTTCCGGAGGGCCTCGGCGATCCAGGCCCATGGCCCCGGGCCCGTCGCCGCGCCCCTCAGCAGGCGGCCGGAGGGGCGCGGGACGTCCCCTGCCCGAGCCCGCCGGGTGAGCGGACGGGTCACGTCCGCCGGACGTCGAAAGCCTCTGCGCGGGTCCCCTCACCGGGCACCGGAGTGCTTCGCACAGGCCCCGGGATCGATGCGCGACGCACGCTACAAGCTCGCGCGTTCTCTTCGGACGCCCGACGGTTCAGCCGCCCGCCACGGAGGCGGGGGCCGCCGCACCCGCAGCGGGTTCTCCGCCGCCCGCCTTCACTCCCCGCCGGTCTGCGGCGAGGATGAGCAGCAGCCCGAGGACCACCCAGACGGCGAGAGTCAGCGCGGGGGTCGCGGCGCCGGTGCCGTCGAAGTAGGCGTTGGCCCGCAGGAGGCTGCCGGAGGCGCCGGGCGGAAGGAGCTGGCCGAGGGTGGACCAGCCCTCGGGGAGCCAGTGCGGGCCGGTGGCGAGGCCGGAGAGGGGATTGCCGAGGAACATCATCACGGCGGCGCCGATGCCGAGGCCGGCGAACCCGAAGAGGGCCTCGAGACCGATGAACGTCATCGACAGGGCGGCCATGCCGAGACTGACGCCGAGGGCGGTGACGGCGTAGTTCCCGGTGAGGGAGCCCGTGCCGTACTGGAGGAACGCGGTGACGGCCGCGCCGGCGAGCAGCGAGAACAGCACGGCGCCCGCGAGCCGGGTGCGCAGGCCTCGGTGGCCGGGGAAGATGCGGGTGAGCACGACGGCGGGGAACATGCCGCCGAAGATCAGCGGCAGGGCCGCGGCACTGAGACCGGCGCCGCGCGGGTCGTCCCCGGGATAGGGCAGCAGATCGTGGACGGTGGCCCGGGTCCGCTGCTGGGCCGCGAGGGTGTTGCCCAGGGAGGTCAGCAGGGTGCCGCCCATCGGCGAGGCCGCGGTGGCGGTGTAGACGTCGACTCCGGAGGCGGAGACGCCGAGACCTCCGACGACGTCACGGTCCTTGACCGCCGAGGTGAGGGCGCCGGCGTCGTCGTAGACCGTGACGTCCCACATGTCGGTGTCCAGCTTCTGCTGGAGTGCCCGGGTGGCGTCCCGGGCGCCCGTGACTCCGACGGGCATGTCGCGCGGGCCGCTGTGGATGCTCGGCAGGGCGAAGGCGCCGAGCATGAGGGTGACCAGGGCGGTCAGCCCGACGAGGACGGCCGTCAGCTTGCGGACGGCACCCCGTCCGTCGGGCCGCTGCGTGGTCGCTTGAGCTGCGTGTTGGGACATGGCGGCTGACTGCTCCCCTTCTGACGGGTGACCGCACCCTGCCGGGGCGGCCGGGGCGTGACGGCTCCGTCGGCGACCGACCCGGACCGGCGGCCGCCGCCTCCCGGAACGTGCGACACGGAACGTGCGACATGGAACGCGGAAGATGACCCCGTGAGACATGAGACGTACATACAGGCTACCCTTATTCGCGTGTCAATCTACGAGTCCCACGCCCCTCGGGCAGTACCGGAAGAGCTGGTCCAGGCGGCACTGCGGGCCTCGCGCGCGCAGGGGGTGCCGGTCGCGGAGGTGCCGGTCATCGCCGTCGCCGAGGAGGCCGGCATCTCCCGCAGCACGCTGATGCGGCGCCTGGGAGGCAGCCGCCGCGCACTGGACGAAGCCGTCCGTGAGGCCGGCGTCGACCCGGGCGGCCAGAAGCCGGTCCGGGAGCGGGCCGAGGAGGCGGCCGGGCTCCTCATCGGGCGGCACGGCCTGGCGGCGACCACGCTGGAGCGGGTCGCGGCCGCCGCCGAATGCTCCGTGCACAGCCTGTACGCCGTCTTCGGCGGCCGGGACGAACTGCTCTTCGCGGCCTACGAACGCTACGGGCCGATCCTCGACGTCGAGGCCGTCCTCACCGTCCCGCGCGCGGACCTCCCGGACACCGTACGCGCGGTCTACCGGGCGCTCGTCGACGCCCTGGGACGGGAGCCGCGGGTCCTGCCGGCCATGCTGGCGGAGACCCTGTCCCGCCCCGACGACCTCGCGGTGCAGGCCATGGCCGAACGCCTCCTGTCCCGGCTGCTGGACGGCGTCGGCCGGTGGCTGAGGCAGGAGATGTCCGAAGGCCGTATCCGCGACCTGCCCCTCGTACCCCTGCTGCACCAGATGGTGGGCCCGGTCGTCCTCCACTTCCTGCTGCGCCCGGTCACGGAACACCTGCCCGAAGCCGAACTGCCCGCCATCGAGGCCACGATCGACCTCTTCACCGAGAGCTTCCTCCACGCCGTGACCCGCACACCGGCCTCCTGAAGACCGGCCCGCCCACGCCCTCGAGGTGACTTCGGCACACGTCTCGCGCCGCGAAGGCGGCGTTTCGCCCGTACCCGCGCGGTTACCCCTGAAGAGGCCTGGCCCGCGCGCGGTGTCCTGCGCACCGTCCGGACGCCGGGCCAGACGTACACGACGGGATCGGGAACGGAGCTCGCATGGCCAGCACGAAGGTGTCCGACTACATTCTCGACCGGCTGCGCGAGTGGGACGTCGACCACGTCTTCGCCTACGCGGGTGACGGCATCAACGGGCTGCTGGCCGCTTGGGGCCGCGCGGACAACGATCCGAAGTTCGTCCAGGCGCGCCACGAGGAGATGGCCGCCTTCCAGGCCGTCGGCTACGCCAAGTTCTCCGGCAAGGTGGGCGTGTGCGCGGCCACCTCCGGGCCCGGCGCCATCCACCTGCTGAACGGTCTGTACGACGCCAAGCTCGACCACGTGCCCGTCGTGGCGCTGGTCGGACAGACCAACCGCAGCGCCATGGGCGGCTCCTACCAGCAGGAAGTGGACCTGGCGAGTCTCTACAAGGACGTCGCCTCCGAGTTCTGCGAGACGGCCATGGTCCCCGAACAGCTGCCGAACCTCATCGACCGGGCCTTCCGCACCGCGTACGCCAAGCGCACCGTCACCGCGATCATCATCCCCGCCGACGTGCAGGAACTGGACTACAGCCCGCCCACGCACGCCTTCAAGATGGTGCCCTCCAGCCTCGGACTGGGACGGTACGCACCGGTCCCGGCCGACGAGGACGTCCAGCGGGCCGCCGACGTGCTGAACTCCGGCGAGAGGGTCGCTGTTCTGATCGGGCAGGGCGCCCGCGGGGCGCGGGCCGAGGTCGAACGGCTGGCGGACGTCCTCGGCGCCGGTGTGGCCAAGGCCCTGCTCGGCAAGGACGCCCTCCCGGACGATCTGCCCTATGTCACCGGCTCCATCGGGCTGCTGGGCACCCGCCCCTCCTACGAGCTCATGCAGGAGTGCGACACCCTGCTGATGATCGGCTCCAGTTTCCCGTACACGCAGTTCATGCCGGAGCTGGACCAGGCGCGGGCGGTACAGATCGACATCGACCCGCACATGATCGGCCTGCGCTACCCCAACGAGGTCAACCTCGTCGGCGACGCCCGCGAGACCCTCCAGCGGCTGCTGCCCCGGCTGCACCGCAAGGAGGACCGCACCTGGCGGGAGAAGGTCGAGAAGAACGTCGCCCGCTGGTGGGAGGTGATGCAGCGCCGCGCCGCCGTCAGCGCCGACCCCGTCAACCCGGAGTACGTCGTCCACGCCCTGGACGGCAAGCTGCCCGACGACGCGATCCTCTCCGCCGACTCCGGCTCGGCCGCCAACTGGTACGCCCGCCACCTGCGGCTGCGCGGCCGCATGCGCGGCTCCCTGTCCGGCACCCTGGCCACCATGGGCCCCGGAGTGCCGTACGCCATCGGGGCGAAGTTCGCCCACCCGGACCGGCCCGCCATCGCCCTGGTCGGTGACGGCGCCATGCAGATGAACGGCATGATGGAGCTGGTCACCGCGGCGAAGTACTACCGCGAATGGTCCGACCCGCGCCTGATCGTGGCCGTGCTGAACAACGGCGACCTCAACCAGGTCACCTGGGAGATGCGCGCCATGTCCGGCGCCCCCCAGTTCGAGGAGTCCCAGCACATCCCCGACCTGCCCTACGCCGACATCGCCCGGTGCCTCGGCCTGGACGGCGTACGGGTGGAGAAGCCCAAGCACGTGGAGGCGGCCTGGGACCGGGCCCTCGCGGCCGATCGGCCGTTCGTCATCGACTTCCGCACCGACCCGGCCGTGCCGCCGATCCCGCCGCACGCCTCACTCGACCAGATCGAGGCCGCGGCCACCGCGATTCTCAAGGGCGACAGCGACCGCGGCTCGATGGTGAAACAGGGACTCAAGGCCAAGGTGCAGGAGATGCTGCCCGGCAGCCGCCACCGCGACGACCGCCCCGGCGCGGGGAAGCACGACAGCACCGAAGAGGACAGGTGACCCAGAGGACCCCGCAGAGCCGGAGGATCCACGACGGGGCCGCCGTGGAACGTCTGGCCGTCTCCGTGTACCGGATCCCCACCGATCTCCCCGGCGGCGACGCCACTTTGACCTGGGACGCGACCACCCTGGTGCTGGTCGAGGCCACCGCAGCGGGCGTGACGGGCCTCGGCTACACCTACGGATCGCCCGCCACCGCCCCTGTCGTGCGGGACGAGTTGGCGGACCTCGTCGTCGGACACGACGTCCTCGACGTCCCCGCCGCCAACGACCGGATGAGCCGCGCGCTGCGCAACACGGGCAGGCCCGGCATCGCCGCCGGCGCGCTCTCCGCCGTCGACACCGCACTGTGGGACCTCAAGGCCCGCCTGCTGGACCTCCCCCTGGTGCGTCTGCTCGGCGCGGCCCGCGACGAGGTCGCCGTGTACGGCAGCGGCGGCCTCACCACCTACGACGACACCCAGCTCGAACGGCAACTGCGCGGCTGGACCGACCAGGCCATCGGCCGCGTGAAGATCAAGGTCGCCGAGGACTGGGGCCGCCGCGAGGCCCGCGACCTGGACCGCACCGAGCTGGCTCGCCGTACCGTCGGCGACACCGCCGAGCTGTACGTCGACGCGAACGGCGGCTACACCCGCAAACAGGCCGTACGTGTGGCGGCCTCACTGGACGGCCTCGGGGTCACCTGGCTGGAGGAGCCCGTCTCCTCCGACGACCTGACCGGGCTGCGCCAGGTGCGCGACGCGGTCGCCCCCGATGTCGCCGCCGGCGAGTACGGCTACGGCCTGCCGTACCTCACCCGGATGGCCGCCTCTGGGGCCGTCGACTGCCTCCAGGCCGACGTCAGCCGCTGCGGCGGCATCACGGTCTGGCTCCGCGCCGCGGCCGTGGCCGAGGGACTCGGACTGCACGTGTCGGGCCACTGCGCTCCGCACCTGCACGCCCACGTCGCCGCGGCCGTACCCAACACGCGCCACCTGGAGTGGTTCCACGACCACGTCCGCATCGAGACCATGCTGTTCCACGGCACGCTCGACCCGCGGGGCGGCACGGTCCGCCCCGGGGCCTCCGGCGAACCGGGCCACGGCCTCACCCTGGACCGGGCCGCCGCCGACCGCTACCGCACCGCATGACCCGGCCCGGCACGACCGACGACGCGTCCGCGGCCACCGGCGGAATGAGGAGACCTCCGGGCGGTCCATCGGTGGCTCGGCGGAGGACACCTTCTCCAGGACGTCCTTGCGCGTGACCGTTCCTCACCGGTTCACGGCGCCGGGCGGTGCGGATCAAGGGCTGGCGACGAGGTGTCCGAGCCGCATGGCCAGCCACGGCTTGCGGCCGCCGGCCCGCATCCGGCCGCTCGCGACCGCCTTCCAGATCGGCGTGCGCCGGAAGGAGACCAGGAGGAAGGTGGCCGGCGCCGCGACGATCCGGCAGTCGTAGGCGCGCGGCGGGGCGTCGCGGGTCACCGTCACCGTGCCGTCGTCGACGACGACTGCGAGGCGCGGGCCGCCCTCGACCGCGAGGTCGAACGCGATGCGCACGCCCCGCGCCTTCACCGGGTCCAGGGCCGCCGCCATCATCGTCGGCATCGACTGCCCCAGGACGAGGCGGGCCTCGTCGTCGCCGATCGGCCACGGGAGGCGGGCACCGCGCGCGACGTCCAGGCCGTGGACGAGGGTCTCGCTGAGCAGCAGACCGGTCATCGACGCCAGGGTGAACGGCACCTCCCCGTACCAGGGCGCGGAGACGGGCGTGTCCGGGGCGAGGCCCTCGGTGACGCGCAGGAACGTCTCGCCGCGCTCGGCGACGACATCGGGCACCGTCGCGCGGTCCTCACCGGCGAACAGCGTCACGGACCGGGCGTTCATGGCCGTGATCCGCTCCACGAACGTGCCCTCGCCGGACGGCAGGACGTCGTCCCACTCCATCGCGTCGCCGGGCGAGACGAGGGAGGTGTACGCGAGGTACACGGCCGCCAGGTGAGCGCCGACGTCACCGACCGTCCACTCGGGTACGCCCGACCCCGCGTCCCGGTCGGGCACGGCGCGCAGCAGCGCGACCAGCCGTGAGGCCGCGGCGGCCAGCGCGGCGCGGGTCCTCTCGTGCTCGACGACGGGATCGAACGTCGTGACGGTGCCCATGCCACTCCCCCGGGTCGCGGACGGAGCCGAAGATTACCCCCCGGTAGCCCAGCCCCGACACCCCTCGCCGCCCCAAGTCCCGGGCCGGGCCCGAAGACCGGACACCAGCGGGGCGCCGGCACGGTCCCGCCCGCCCAGCCCTGCAGGACAACAAAAGTGCAGGTCAGAAACCCTTGCCCACCGGCTCGAGAATCGCCACGCACTCCACGTGCGATGTCATCGGAAAGATGTCGGCCTGAGGCAGCCGCAGAAAAGGCCAGGTCAAAGGCTGTTTCTCGGCTCGCTGTGCAGCTTGAAAGCGGCCAGAGCGTCAGACGAGCGTCATCACGCCCTCAGGCACACCCGCCTGCCCTGGGTCGGCTACTGGGCCGCCCGAGGAGGACGAGCTCACATCGCCGGAAACAGACTCGCCAGTAGTCCGCTTCCCTGGGGAGCCAGTGACCAGCGTTCCCGGTGCGCCTCGAAGCCGTGGTCCGCCTCCTCAGCCGGAGCCGACTCGATAGCCCGCTCCTGTGGCGTCCGCAGCGGCAGAACCGCCCAGCAGCGCTTCCCGCGGGAAGTGGTCTCGGCTCCCCGTATCAGACTGAGGTCCTCGATCAGGGCGAGTCCCCGCCCGCACTCGTCGTCCGCCTCCGTCTGCCGAGGCCGCGGCAGCTCCCGGCTGTCATCGAGGACCGCGACGACGACCATGTCGTGCACCAGCGTCAACTCGACGGTCATGGGCCCGCCCGCGTGCCGCAGCCCGTTGGTGAGGAGCTCGGAGGTCACGAGTTCCGCGCTGAAGCGGAGCTCTTCCTCGACCGGCCCTCCCCACCAGCTCAGCGCGGTGGAGACGCGGTGGCGGGCGCGGTGAACCGCGGCCCCGGTCGCTTCGACGGTGAAGCTGATGCAGGTGTGAGGCATGATGTCGCTCCTCGATGGCGGTGCGCTTCAGGCTTCCGCAGTCGCCTCTGCGGACCAACACGCAGGTCCGAGATTTCCACGGCGGTCACCCGGGAACAACCGGCCAGGCCATACCAGAGGCTCCGGCTCATCCATAACCCTCGGGCTACTGGTCGACCGAAGGCGTCAGGCCGTCCCGGATTCCCCACCGCCTTCCTCCTGGCGCATAATGGAACTCTGTTCGCCCGGAGCGAGGTGCCCCCGTGGAACTTGAGCTGCGCCACTTGCGCGTGCTGTGTGCGATAGCCGACGCGGGGGGCGTCGGCCGGGCTGCTGCGGCGCTCGGATACACCCAGCCGGCGATGAGTACCCAACTGCGCCGCATCGAGGGACTGCTCGGCGAGGGGGTCTTCCTGCGCAGCAGCGCGGGCGTGGAGCTCACCGCCTACGGCGCCCAGGTCGTCGGCCGGGCCCGGGAGATCCTGGCGCTCTCCGACAATCTCGCACGGCTGCGGCCTCCCCGCTCGTCCGGGGCGACACGTCGGCTTCGCCTCGGGGCCATCAACACACCGGTGGTACCCACCTTGCTCGACGTCCTCCGTGAAGCCTGCCCCGATCTGACCGTCTCGGTCAGCAGTGTGTACGCGACCGGAGAACTCATCGATCTCCTAGAGGCCGGCGAGCTCGACGTCGCCCTGGGTTGCGACTACCCAGGGCTTCCTCTTCGACACTCTCCGAAGCTGGACCACCGAGCTATCAGAACCGTCCCGGTGTTCGTGGCCACCCCTGCCGATCACCCACTGGCGCACCGGCTGGAGGTGCCCTTGGCCGACCTGTCGGAGGACGCGTGGTTCGTCTCCGCGGACGACGGGGTGGGCTGGCCCGGCGCCTTCTACGACGCTTGTGGGGCCGCGGGATTCAGGCCCGCCGTCACCCACGAGTTCCACATGCTCGACCAACTGCAGTCGATGATCGCCAAGGGTCTGGGGGTGGCCGCCGTCCAGCCCACCATGCGCCCGGTGGGCGGAGTACTGGTCAAACCCCTCGCGGGGGATCCGCTGTGGCAGCGGCATCTGCTCGTCTGGCGGCGGGATTCGGTCGAGGCGTCGGCCGTCGAGGTGGTGCACCATCATGCCGTACGCGCCCACTGGCAACTGCTGTCGCAGGCTACGCACTTCCAGAAATGGGTGACGCGCGCATACGCACCCGCCCGTCCCACGAACGGAGCCGGAAAGGCGCTCCCCGGTACGGTCTAATCGGCCGACGGGTTCCACCGCGCTGCGGCATGCACGACGTGCCACGCCCCCGCCCCCCAGTCCGCTGGGTGGCGGACGGAGCGGAGCACGGGGAAAGACGCCGACCGCGCGTGCGGCGGTCGACGTCCTCGTGATGAGCACCGGGGCGGCGTACTCACGGTCCGCCCGGGCTGCTTAGCCGGCCAGCAGCGTGACCCCGCGGTCCGCCAGTGCTCGGCTGATCGGTTCGTGGATCATGCCGCATCCGCTGTTCGGCCCCCCGCTGAGGATGCCGTGGGCCGTTGAGCCGTCGTAGACGCCGCTGCCGCTGTCACCGGGAGCGTCGCATGCGGTGGACCAGGTCATGCCGGTCAGGGTGCGGCCTGGGTAGGACACCGTTGCGTTGGTCTCGGTGATCTGCCCGCAGGTGTAGCCGGTCGTGGAGCCCTGCTTGCACACGTACTGGCCGACGTAGTCGTAGTCCCAGTTGGTGATGCGGGTCGAGGGGTAGACCCAGCCGCGCGGCTGCCAGAAGCCGGGGTCGTCGACCCTGACGATCGCGGAGTCGCCGTAGTAGCCGAAGGTGTAGTCGGCGACGTGACCGACCCCCTGGTAGCCGTAGCTGTAGGTGGGGACCTCCCAGTACGAGCTGTCCTCCGCACAGTGGCCGGCGGTCATCATGTAGTAGCTGCTGCCGCTGTACGCCATGAAGGCGCTGGAGCAGCGGACGTTCGTGCCGTAGATGGCCAGGCCCGAGCGCAGCGGTGGGTCGCACGAGTACTGGCCGCCGCAGTAGAAGGGTTCGGAGGCATGCGCGTAGGTGCTGACCTCGAGGCCCTCGCCGAGGGTCCGCTTCGCCCACTCCACGACTGCGTGCTGGGCGGGGGTGAGGGTCTTGCCCCGTGGCAGGTCCAGACGAACCTTGTTGTCCTGCACCACCACCGCGGACTGCAGGCCGTGGGCGGCGCCCTTGTTCGCTGCGGCGATACGGTGGGCCAGTCCTGCGGACATGCGGTCGAGTTGCCGCAGGCTGCGGTCGACGACGACGGTGGTCGTGTCGGGTGCCTGAGCCTGCGCGGACCGGGCCTCGACGAGGGCCGTGGCCGTCGACCGGGTGACGGCGACGGTCAGCCTGCCGCCGTGCTTCTGGTCGATCCAGGCTCCTGCGAAGCGGGAACCCAGGCGCTCACGCAGCGCTGTTGCGACGCCGGTGAGCCGCTCCTGCCGCAGTACGCGCCGCTGTGCCTCCTGGGTGGAGATGTGCTGGTCCGCGGCGAGTTGGCCGGCCGCGGCCTGTTGCGAGGCGCTGAGCCGTGACGTGCCCTGGTCACCGCTGCCGACGGCGGGTGTGGCGAGTGCGCAGGTGAGACCGACGGACATGATGAGGGACCACATGGCGCGGCGTCGCCTGCGTGCGGGTAATGACTTCACGCTGTGCCTCCTGGGAGGTAGGGATGCCCGTGTGCGGGCGGGCGATGTGTTCTCGGTCCGGGGCGACGGAGGTCTCCCCCCTGCCGCCGCCCCGGACGCCGCCCGGGGCGGGGAAAGCCGCCCCGGGCCGTCGTGAGGGTCGTGCCTTGGTGCGGAGCCGTGGGTCAGTAGGCGGAACTCACGGTGACGCCGCTGAAGCTGCTGACGGCGTGCAGGCTGATGTAGTTGGCGCCGGCCGGCGGGTTGGTGATGGTCAGGGTGTGGTTGTTGCCGGCTCCCGTGGCCCGCTGCGTGTAGCTCGTGGTGCCGGGCCAGCCGCTGGTGCTGTAGTACAGGTCCGCGTCGCCCGTCCCGCCGGAGGTGGTGATCTTCAGCTGGGTGGTGCCGGCCGGGACGTAGAGGTACAGGTAGGCGTAGTTGCCGGTGGTGGCGGACTGGTTGCCGCGTTGGCAGTTCTGGCCCAGTTCCCGAGTGTCGGTCCCGGTGCATTCGGTGCCGCCGCCTCCGCCGCTGCCGACGGTGACCGTCCTCGTGGCGGTGGCGGTGGCTCCCTTGTCGTCGGTGACGGTCAGCTTGACCGTGTAGGACCCGGCCGACCCGTACGTCTTGACGGGGTTGGTGGCCGTGGAGGTGGTGCCGTCGCCGAAGCTCCAGGAGCGGGAGGCGATGGTGCCGTCGGCGTCGGTGGACTGGTCGGTGAAGGTGACGTCCAGGCCCTGGACGGCGGTGGTGAACGCGGCGGTGGGCGCCTGGTTCCCGGGCGGGTTGGTGCCCCCGCCACCGCAGTTGCCGGCCGCGCAGGCCGCCAGCCAGGTGTACCAGTCGTTGTCGTAGCGGGTGCCGATGGTGCCGGTCAGGTAGCTGCGGGCGGCGTTCCAGTTTCCCGCGCGGTAGTGGCCGAGGACGGTGTCCATGTCGGCGCGGTGGTTCTCGAGCATGTACCGCACGGCGAGGTAGCCCCAGCGGTAGATGCGCGTGGTGTCGTGGCTGTACGTGGTGTCGAACAGGGTGCTCAGCGCGTACGTGCGACGCCCCGCCTCGGTCGTCGCCTCGGTGTAGGGGACACCGCGGTAGGAGTAGGAGACGTACTCGGCGAAGCCCTCGACCCACCAGATGGTCGGGGTGGTGATGTTGGCGTTGAAGTCGCCGTACATGTCGAAGCGGCCGTCGAGGTAGTGGGTGTACTCGTGGTTGAGGTTCCAGATCTGGAAGTCCGGGCGCAGCCACTCGGCCTCGTAGGCGATGAAGCGCGGCTGGTTGCCGACCGCCGACGGATTCCCCTCCAGGTACATGCCGCCGTTGTTGGTGTCGATCCCGTACATCGCGCCGGCGTAGGTCTGGTAGTCGGTGCTGGAGTCGAAGACCACGACCTCGATGGTGCTGTTGTTGTCGTTCGCGACGGGGCCGTTGTCACGGACCACGTTGTGGAAGTAGGCGTCCTGGTTGCGCAGGCTGCTGCAGCTGGAGGACAGCTCGCCCGAGGTCATCTGCTGCGCCTTGATGGTGATGCTGGAGCTGCACGGGTAGGTCACCGTCAGGACGGAGCGGGCCAGTTGGGCCTGGAGGTCGCAGGTGCCGTAGTAGGAGCAGTTGGCCTTGTCGTAGTAGTCGGTCATCTCGGCCACACCGACCCACAGCGGGGCCGTCCGGCCCTTGATGGAGCTGGAGTTGAGCAGGCCGCCGGCCAGAGGGCTGACCTTGGAGCGCAGCGCGGAATGCTGCAGGAACCGGCCGAGTTCACGTCCCGCGTTCGACGTGAGGTACGACTGGTCCGTTCCCAGCAGCGCGAGGTGGCCGCTCGCGAAGTTGTAGAGCGCGTCGATCAGGCCGGGGTCAGACTGCACGGCACTCACGAACGCGGGCACCTGGTGGCCTCGGAAGGTCACCGTGTAGACGTTGTTGACGGCGTTGAGCATCCACCAGGAGGAGTTCCAGGTGGAGTCGTAGTCCGCCAGCAGTCGCTTGACGACGTGGATGTAGCGGGCGTTCTCCTCGGCGCTGTCGATGAGCGTGACGGCCTCGGCGAGCGTCTCGCCGTTGGCGTCGTTGACGTCGCGGGAGTGCGGGCTGGCGAAGAAGGCGTCGAGCCCGGCGCGTATCGCGGTCTGCAGGCTGCTGCCGTAGGTGCCCACCGTGCCGGCGTTGTAGTAGTGCACGTAGTAGCCGGCGCGCAGGTAGAGCACGAGCTGCGGCATACCGGTGGAGGCGTTGCCCGGGTAGGACGTCGAGCCGTCGCGCAGGGCGTAGGCGACCGAGGTCATCTGCGACTCACGGAAGGCGTAGTAGGCGTCGTTCCCGGTCAGGTTGAACAGGGTGTTGACGCAGTCGGTCGTGGACGCCTTGATCTGCTGGACCAGCGCGCCGCCGCTCCGGCTGGTGAAGTCGGAGACGTTGCACGCGGCGGCACGCGCACGAGAGTTGCCGGTCTTGCCGGCGACCGCCTTGTCCGTCGACTTCGAGGGACGGACCGGCGCCTTCGCGGTCTTGCCGTACACCTCCTTGAGCGCGTCCTTACTCGCGGCCACGGGCGGAAGCTCGGACGCCTTCGTGCGTCCCTGCGCGACGTGCTCCGTCTCGGCGGTGGGGGACTGCGCGACGGGCGGGGGTCCCGCGTGCTCCGGGTCGTCCGCCGCGACGTGCACGACGGACCCAGTGTTCCCGGCTGCGCCGGCCGGCTGCGACAGCAGGCCCACGCTCATGGCGACGGTCAGGGCCAGCGGCAGCGCCGCCCCCAGACCTCGCCGTACCAGTGACTTTCTCACAGCGCCTCCCATGGGGGATCCGGCCGTGCGGAGCACGGCCGACTGAAGGGGGAGAGGGCGTGGGAAACGGAGTACCGCGCTGCCACCTGACGGAAGACGGATGTCCTCTCCGTCTTGGCATGGCCACGCCCTGCAACATGGAACATGGCACAGGTGACATTGCACAGGGAATGGCGTCGAGGAGTGAGACCGTGGGCGGGACCGGTGCAAGCGGGTCCGCAGGACCACCGGAGACGAGTCGGAACGGCTGCTGGGAGGGGGTGCCGACTCCTGGCGGCCCTCTCGCCGAACGGGGCATAACAGTTCCGCCGTGTCAGTCATAAGACTTCGTTCCGGAAGCGCCGTCGGGCTCCGAAGGAAGCGACGCCTGCGCATACTTGGCCGACGCACTCTCCCCCCACGGGTACGAGAATTCCTGTTCGTCTCGATCTTGCGAGGACGAGCCTCATGAGGCCTATTCGTGCGCACATCCGTGCGTCCGTCGTCACACCCACGGTGATCGCCACGGCACTGGCAGCCGGTCTGCTGCTTTACCCGACGGACGACCAGGAGGGCGCCACCATCAAGGTCGGGACGACGGAACCGCCGACGTCACTCGACCCGGCCGGCGGCTACGACTCCGGCTCGACGGCTCTGTACAGCAATGTCTTCCAGACACTGCTGACCCTGGAGCCCGGAGTGGCGGAGCCCGTACCCGACGCAGCCGAAAGCTGCTCCTTCACCGATTCCGGCCTACGCACCTATCGATGCCGGCTGCGGGATGACATCACCTTCTCCAGCGGACGCAGAATGACAGCCAAGGACGTCCGGTTCTCGTTCGAACGGGTCAAGAAGATAGATTCCGACGTGGGGCCGTCGTCCCTCCTGGACACCATCGAGTCGATGGACGCCCGCGACCGGACCGTCACTTTCCGACTGACCGCACCGGACGCCACGTTCCCCTTCAAGCTGACGACCGGGGCGGGCTCGATCGTCGACTCGACCACGTACCCGGCGGACTCCCTGCGCTCGGACGGCCGGATCGACGGGACCGGACCGTACGGCGTCGTCTCCTACGCGAAGGGCGAGAAGATCTCCCTCTCGCCCAACCCTCGGTACAAGGGCGCCGCCGAGAACACCGGCCGGCCGATCGAACTCCACTTCTACGACACCCCCGACTCACTCGCCCGGGCCTGGATATCCCACCGCATCGATGTCGCCCTCAGACAGCTTCCCCCCGAAATGCTCGCCGATCTGAACCCGAGCGATCCGGGGCTTCGCGTGACGGAGGCGCAGAGCGCGGAGACTCGAAACCTGTATCTCAACAACCGCCGCGGCAAGCCGTTTCACGACAGACGCGCACGGCAGGCGGCGGCCTGGCTGATAGACAGGGACCGGATTTCCTACGACGTCTACGACGGAACCGTGGACCCGCTCTACTCCCTCATCCCGACGAGCATCACGGGCCACACCACTTCCTTCTTCGACAACTACCCTCACAAGAACGCCGAAAAGGCACGCCGCCTCCTCGTCGAGGCCGGTGAGGAAATCCCGCTGTCTTTCACCTACGGTTACGCGGCGGGACGCGGATCAGCCCACGAGGAGGCTGCGGAGGTGAAAAAGCAACTAGAGGCCGACGGGCTGTTCAAGGTGACCCTCAGAGGATATGAATGGGACGAATTCCAGAAGAGCTGGGCCGAGGGAGAGCTCGACGCCTACGCCGTCGGCTGGGTCGCCGACTACCCCGATCCCGACACCTTCGGCGGTCCTCTCGTCGGCACGGACGGCACCATGGCGACGGGGTACGGCAGCAAGGCCGCCGACCGGCTGATCACGAGCAGTCAGCGCTTCGCCGACCGGAGCGACGCCGAAGCCGACCTCGAAGCCCTTCAGCGGATCGTCGCCCGCGACGTGCCCGTCGTCCCGCTGTGGCAGGCCAAGGACTTCGTGGTGTCCGGGGAGGACGTGGGCGGCGGCCAGTACGCGGTGGACGGCACCGGGCTTCTGCGCCTGTGGCGACTGACCTGGATCTGACGGCTCGGACCTGACCCGACCGGACGGGGACGTGCGGCTGTTCGCCGGGGTGCCGGGACCGCTCCGGCCGCGGCGCCGAGGATTCCGACCGGTCTGCCACCGTATGCGCTCTGCGAACACCACCACAGGCCCTCTCATGCCCGGCGACGAGTTTGACAGCGACCACGCCAAGACCGATCACGGCGTTGAGTACGCCGGCGATCAGGGCTCCCAGACGCCCGGCGCCGACACGCAGCCCGCCCACGAAGCCCCACCGGGCCGGCGCCGCCACCTCACTGACCACCGAGACCCACAACGCCGTGTCCAGGGCGAGAACCCCCAGGGCGGACAGGGCGATCAGCAGCGCCGGTCCCAGTGCGCTGCTGAGGAGAGGGCTGCTGGTGAGCAGCGCGTGACGGGCCTCGGGTCCGTCGGGCCGGCGCCCGTGCGGCGGGACGGTACTGGCGCTGGCGCCGTTGAACCGCAGGAAGACGCGCATGGCGAGCCAGGCGGTGCGCTTGTTGCCGTCGATCAGCGCGTGATTGCGGGCGACGGAGTGCAGTAGTGCCGCGGCTTCTCGTGCAGGGTGGGATACAGCTCGGCTCCGAAGACGTTCGTCCGGGGCCGTTCGATCGCCGACACAAGGAGGCCCATGTCACGCACGCTGTGCTCGGCACCGTTGACCGTGCGCACGATGGCCAGGATCTCGTCGATCTGGAGGTAGCGCACGCCGCTCACTTCAGGTAGTCCAGAATCTCCGCATCGCTGTCCATCAGACCGGCCAGAACGTCATCGACCTTCAGCTCGGCCCGGTCCCGGGCATCACGAATGGCCCCGATGGCAAGCTCCTGCTTGCTGCAACCCTCCCCACGAGCCCGCTCCGTAAGCTTCGTGTCCAGGTCGTCGGGAAGCCGGAGTGTCATCGCCATAAGGTCATGATGCCTGCCTGGTATCACGCGCCACCGTCGAGTCTCGTGCCCTAAGAGGTCATCTCATTTGGCCGGGTCGGTAGTCTGTTGGTCGTGGTGGGGATCGTTGAGCGGCTGGTGCCGGATGAGTTGTGGGAGCTGTTTCA